>JAFIEN010000112.1 GCA_020832515.1 Rubellimicrobium sp.
CTCGTGATCCGCCGCGACGACCCGCGCGACAGCCTTGCCGCCTTCGCGGGCGCGCCCTTCGCCTTCAACGACCGCATGTCGCAGTCGGGCTACGCCGCACCCCTTGTCATGGCCGAGGCGCCTGGCATCCGCCTTGGCCCCGGACGGGTCAGCGGGGCGCATCGAGCCTCTGCCCGGATGGTGGCCGAAGGGCAGGCCGATATCGCCGCCCTCGATGCCGTCTCGTGGCGACACATGACGATGTTCGACGACTGGAGCACCACGCTGCGGGTGCTGGACTGGACCGAACCGACGCCGGGCCTTCCCTTCATCACCGTCAGGCGCGACCTTGCGCAGCGGATCGGCGCTGCGCTGGCGCGTGCCATTGCGGCCCTTGACGTGGAACATGCAGGGCGCCTGACCCTTCGCGGCATCGTGCCCATTGCCGAGGACGACTATCTGGCCGTCCCGGATCCCGGGATCTGCCTTGCGGCGAATGGCTGACCGGCGACCGACGACGGACCCAGGGGGCGGCTTGTGCCGGAGGCAACCCCGGCCAACCGGCACCGCCCGAATGCGAACGGGGCCCCGGAAGGGCCCCGCTGCTGCAATCGCGGTGATCGCGGGTCAGTCTTCCTCGGCCTCGTTATCGGCCGAACGCAGGCCCGACGGGGCCGAGATATTGGCGATCACGAAGTCGCGGTCGATCACCGGCATCACGCCTTCGGGCAGGACCACGTCGCTGATGTGGATGACGTCGCCGATCTGGCGGCCGGTCAGGTCGACCGTGATGTGATCGGGGATCTCGCCGGCCAGAACATTCAGTTCCACCTCGGGACGCACCACCGTCAGGACACCGCCGCGCTTGATGCCGGGGGCCTGGGCGTGGTTGATGAAGTCCACGTGGATGAACAGGTTCACCCGGGTCGTGCGGCGCAGGCGCAGCAGGTCGACATGGGTGGGCAGGTCCTTGACGACATGCCGCTGCACGCTGCGGCAGATCACGCGCACGTCCTCTTGCCCTTCGACCTTGAGGTTGAAGAGGGTGGACATGAAGCGCCCGGCCCGAAGCCGCTTGAGCAGCGCGTTGAAGGGGATGTTGATCGGCAGGGGCTCTGCGCCGCCGCCGTAAACGATGCCAGGTACGTCGCCATTGCGGCGAGCGGTGCGGGCGGCCCCCTTGCCTGTCCCCGCGCGTACCGTGGCGTGAAGATCAGGGATCTCACCAGCCATGGTATTTTGTCCTTCGTAGGAGGGCCCGCCTCCAAGGGTGTCGGGCCCGGTTTGTGTGGTGGGGCTATAGAGGCGTTCGGGGGGGAAGGGAAGGGGCCACATCAGGCGATCCATCCATGATGACGCGGCCCCCGGTCACCCCAGAAAGACCTTGCCTTCGGGATAGCGGACGCGGGGCGTGATCTTGGTCGCGAGAAAGAAACCCAGCGTCAATGGGCCGACCCGCCCGACGAACATGATCGCGATGATCACGGCGCGACCGAAATCGTTCAGCTGTTCAGTAAAGCCCCGCGACAGGCCGACCGTGCCGAAGGCGCTGGCCACCTCGAATGCGACGTCGAGGAAGTCGCCTTCGTGCGATGCGGCGAGCAGAAAGATTCCGACGAAAACGACCATGAGGCTGATCGCGGTCAGGGCCATCACTTTCAGCACCTGATCGAGGCTGATGCTGCGTCCGAAGGCGCTAAGCTGGGTCTGCCGGCGAAAGAAGGCGACGGTCGCCAGCATCATGACGACGAATGTAGTCACCTTGATCCCGCCAGCGGTCGAGGTAGGCCCGCCACCGATCACCATGAGAGAGATGAACATCAGCGAGGTGCTGTCATGCAGGGCCGAGATATCGGTTGTGTTGAAGCCCGCCGTCCGCGGTGTGACGGCCTGGAACCAGCTGATGGTCATGCGATGAAGCAGATTGTTGTATTGCCCCAGCGTTGCAGGATTGTTCCATTCCAGAAAAGCGAACATTGCGACAGAAAACGGGATCAGGACAGCCGTTCCGGCAAGCATGATCTTGGTGTGCAGGGACCATGTCCTTCTGCCGCGCCCACGCAGCAGGTCATGCAAAACGACATAGCCGATTCCACCCAGGATGAAGAGGGCGGGGATCACGATGTTCACCAGAGGGTCGGTTGCATAGGGCAAAAGACCGTTGCGGAGAGTCGAGAAACCCGCGTTGTTGAAGGCCGAGATGGCATGGAACACTGCTTCCCATGTTCCCTGCAGGATGCCGTATTGCGGTACGAAGGTGATTGCCAAAAGCAACGCACCCGCAAACTCGCAGTAAAGGACGACCTTTGCGATGGTGACAACAAGGCGTGACAGCTGCGAAACGGATGTCTGGTTCAAATCGTCCCGCAGGTAGATCTTTCCCGATATTCCAACGGGCAGACCGAGTGCACCAAGGACGAGTACCGCGAAAGTCATCAGGCCGAGTCCGCCCATCTGAATCAGAAAGGCCAGGACCATCTGGCCTGCAACTGTGAGATCGGAGCTTGTATCAATCACGACAAGCCCTGTCACCGTCACGGCGGATGTCGACGTGAAGATCGCGTCCGACCAGGTAATCGGCGTCGCGTGTGAAAAAGGCAGCTTGAGGGCAGCCGCCCCGATGATGATCAGGAGGGCATAGAGCAGCGAGAGGACCAGCGGCGGCGACATCCGCGAGGTCGCAATGACCAGACGCTTGCGCAGGAATCTCATGCTCTTGTCACGCCCGCTAGAGTGCGTCACCAAAGCGGCGAAGCTCTGGTCTTTTCCCAAGAAGAATGAGCTTGTCTTCCTTTTCGAGAAGAAAATCCGGCGTGTCCGGCTGTTTGAACGCGGATCCACGCATGATGCCGAGAAGGGTGACATCATAGTTCCTGCCCAAGCCCAGAACCTTTACTTCCCGGCCGATCAATCGATCCGGCGTGATGATATTCACAACGCTGAAGCCGTTACCGAGACTGACATAGTCCTGAAGCATAGGGTTGTTCAGCATTTGGGAAATGTGACGGCCCATTTCCTGTTCGGGTAGGATCACCCGCTGGATACCAAGCTTGGACAGGATCCGGTGATGAGTCCTGCTGGAAGCCTTTGCCCAGATCGTTGAAATCCCCAGCATCTTCAGATTCATCGTCGTCAGAATACTTGCTTCAATGTCACGGCCGATGGCGACAAGGGCGACGTCGTATTGATCAATGTCGGCCTCTCTCAGTGCTGCTTCGTCAGTCGTGTCCAGAATCACGGCTGAACTGAGGGTCGCGCTCATCTGCGAGACGCGCCTTTCATCCAGATCGACCCCGATCACGTGGTTGCCGAAACGCGAAAGCTCGGTGGCGACTGCGGTGCCGAAAGCGCCCAGTCCTATCACTGCAAAGCTTCTGCTATCCTTCACGACTCATATCCTGTCAGACTGACGGGGAAAGTGGTGTCAGACATGGACTTCACCCCTCCATCCTCTCCAACTCATCGATCATCCCCTCGATCATGCTCAGCCCCTTGTCCCAGAACTTAGGGTCCGAGGCGTCAAGGCCGAAGGGCGCCAGCAATTCCTTGTGGTGCTTCGATCCCCCGGCCCGCAGCATGTCGAAATACTTGGTGCGGAAATCCGGGTCGCCTTCCTCGTAGACCGCATAAAGCGCGTTCACCAGGCCGTCGCCGAATGCATAGGCATAGACGTAGAAGGGCGAGTGGATGAAGTGGGGGATATAGGCCCAGAAGGTCTCGTATCCCGGGACGAAATCGAACACATCGCCCAGGGATTGCGCCTGAACGCTCATCCACAGGGCGTTGATGTCGTCGGGCGTCAGTTCGCCTTGCGCGCGCGCGGCGTGCAGCTTGCATTCGAAATCGTAGAAGGCGATCTGGCGGACGACGGTGTTGATCATGTCCTCGACCTTGCCGGCCAGAAGCGTTTTGCGCTCGGCCTCGGTCCGGGCCTCGGCCAGAAGCTTGCGGAAGGTCAGCATCTCGCCGAACACGCTTGCGGTTTCGGCCAGCGTCAGGGGGGTGGAGGCCAGAAGCTCGCCCTGACCTGCCGCCAGCACCTGATGCACGCCGTGGCCCAGTTCATGCGCCAGCGTCATCACGTCGCGCGGTTTGCCGAGGTAGTTGAGCATCACGTAGGGATGCACCTCGGTCACCGTCGGATGGGCGAAGGCGCCCGGCGCCTTGCCGGCCTTCACGCCCGCGTCGATCCAGCCCTGCTTGAAGAAGGGCTGCGCAAGGTCGGCCATCGCCGGGTCGAAGGCGGCGTAGGCCTCCATCACCGTGCGCTCGGCCTCGTCCCACGGAATGACGCGGGTTTCCTCGATCGGCAGGGGGGCGTTGCGGTCCCAGACCTGCATGCGGTCAAGGCCCAGCCATTTGGCCTTCAGCCGGTAATAGCGGTGCGACAGGCGGGGATAGGCCGCAACCACGGCGTCGCGCAAAGCCTCGACCACCTCGGGTTCGACATGGTTGGCAAGGTGGCGGCCGGTCTGCGGCGTGGGCATGCCGCGCCAGCGGTCCTCGATCTCCTTCTCTTTCGCCAGCGTGTTGTGGATGCGGGCGAAGGTTTTCAGATGCGTCTGGAAGACATCCGCCAAAGCATGGGTCGCGGCCTCGCGCTGCGTCCGGTCCTGTTCGGTCAGCAGGTTCAGCGTGCCTTCGATGTTCAGCTCTTCGCCGTCGACGGTGAAGGTCAGGCCGGCGATGGTTTCGTCAAACAGCTTGTTCCATGCGGCGGCACCGACAGTGGACTGGTCGTGGAGGAACTTCTCCAGCTCGTCCGAGAGCTGGTAGGGCTTCATCGCGCGCATGCGGTCGAAGACGGGCTTGTAGCGGGCAAGGTCGGGGTTCTGCGACAGGAGGTCTGCCAGGTGTTCGTCCTCGATCCGGTTGAATTCGAGGCTGTAGAAGACCAGAGGCGTGGTGTAGGCGGTGATCCGGTCCTGACAATCGGACATGAACTTGGCGCGCTGGCTGTCGGTGGTGATCTGGTAGTAGCGCAAGCCCGCGTAAGACATGATGCGGCCTGCGATCACGTCGATCCGCTCATAGCGGAGGACGGCCTCGAGCATGGCAGCGGCGTCGAGCGTGGCGAGCTTGCCTTCGTAATCATGGGCGAATTCGGCGCAGGCGGTTTCAAGCCAGTCCATGTCGCGCTTGATCTCGGGGCAGTCGGGGCTGGGGTAGAGATCGGTCAGGTCCCATTCGGGCAGATCGCCGAAAGCCTTGTTGCTTCCGGTGGCGTTGGCATCGAAGACGGGGTGCGGCATGTGACGGGCTCTCCTGTTGGCGCGGAAAGCTATACCCGGTGCGTCGGCGCCTGCAAACTGCCGGTGGGGGGCAGGCTCCGGTCCGGGTCGGGCGGTGGCTGGTGACGCAGCGTCACCCGTTGGATGACCGCCCTGCGGGTGCCGTCGCGTCGATCCGTGCCCGTCCGACGCAGGTTGCCCCGGGTCAGGGGTCGGCAAGCGGTGCGCGGGGGCAGTGGGTGGTCTGCGCGCTCGACAAACGGCCCGCTTCCGCGCAAGACAGGAAAGTGATCGCTGCCGGACCGGCGGAACAGGGAGGGGGGCGGATGGAGCCCGAAAAGACGCGAGACCCGCTTCGGATCCTGCAGACGTTGACGCTATCGGTGCTCTTGATGGTGCTTGTCGGTCATATCCTTGTCACCGGCAGAACCATCCTGCTGCCGATGGTGATCGCCGTGATCACGGTGTATATCCACGTGACCGCCACCGACTGGCTGTCACGCCAGCCGGGGGGGCGGCTGCTGCCCGACTGGCTGCGCCAGATTGTCGTGCTGGCCGCCTTCATTGCCGTGATCGTGGTCATGGGCAGCATCGTCACCGCGATGGCGGGTCAGGTGCAGGAACGGCTTCCTGATTATCTTGCGAACCTGACCGATCTTCTTGACCGTGCATTCGGCCGGTTCGGGTTCGACGACAAGCCCGATCTGACCGGGATGTGGAGTTCGGTCCAGTCGTCCTTCTCGCTCGAGGGCATGGCGCTGAATGCGCTGGGGTCTTTCGCCTCGCTGGGCGGCATGATCGTGGTGGTCATTCTCTATGCAAGCTTCCTGCTGGCCGAGCGGAAGTATTTCGCCGTGAAGCTGGCCGTCGCGCTGCCTGGCGAAGGGTCGGACCGCGCCGCAAGGCTGATCGACGGGATCAACCGCAAGATCGGCAGATACCTGGCAACCAAGACCCTGATCAACGTTCTGCTGGGCACTATCAGCTTTCTCGTGATGCTGTTGGTTGGCCTTGATTTCGCGCTTTTCTGGGCGGTGGTGATCGCGCTTCTGAATTACATTCCCTATGTCGGGTCCTATGTGGGCGTGTTCTTTCCGGCGATGCTGTCGCTGGCGCAGTTCGGAACCCTGCCGACCCCGATCCTGATGACGTCGATGCTGATCGGGGCGCAGTTGGGGGTGGGCAACTACCTCGATCCCAAACTTGTCGGGCGCGAGGTCAACATGTCTCCGTTCGTCGTGCTTGCGGCGCTGGCAGTGTGGTTTGCGCTTTGGGGCATTCCGGGAGCGATTCTTGCGGTGCCGCTGACTTCGGTGGTGCTGATCGTGCTCGAAGGGTTCGATTCGACGCGCCCCATCGCGATCCTGCTGTCGAACAATGTCGACGCCTTCCAGAAGGAACAGGCCGCCTGAAGACCACTCGGGGTTTCCGCGGCGATCCGGTCGGACCCGGCCGGAAGGTTCAGTTGGTCCTGGACCTGGGCAGGAATGGCAGGGGGGCGACGGGAATGCCGTCCTCGAGCAGCTTGCGCGCCTCGTCCGGGGCGGCCTCGCCATAGATCGCGCGTTCAGGCGCGTCGCCGTCATGGATTGCGCGCGCCTCGGCGGCGAAGGAGAGGCCCACGTAATCGGCATTCTCTTCTATCCGGCGACGCAACTCGGCCAGCATGGTGGTTCGGCGGTCCTCGGCGCTGTCCGGGGGGGCCGTCAGGGTTGGCGCGGCCTCGGATCGGACGGAAGGGGCCATCAGCGCCTTCGCGACCCTGGTCGTCCCGCAGGTGATGCATCGGACCTGACCGGCGGCAGCCAGACGGTCGAATGCGTCGCCAGACTGGAACCAGCTGTCGAATGCATGCCCTTCGGCGCAGGAGAGAGAGAAACGGATCATCTGTCGGGGGCGTCCATCGCAACACGCGCATGCCACTTCGTCGAACATAACCACTTCGGGGGGGCGGACAAGGGCGCAGCTCTGCCGACCCCGGGGTCCGGGGTCTGGCCGACACGTCAGGATGCTCTAGGTTGCACCCCAAACCGAGGGGAGATCGCATCATGATGCTCAGAGTACTTGGCCTGCTGGCCGCCGCCATTGTCGTCACCGCGGCCACGGCCGCCCTGGCCGCGACGCCCGATCCGGCCGTCTCGGGCGGGAATGCGCAGGCGCGGGCCGACTGGCGTTTTGCCTCGATCGACGGGGGCGAGATCGGCTTTGCCGATTGGCCCGGGCGGCCGGTACTGGTCGTAAACACTGCATCGCTCTGCGGCTTCACCCCCCAGTTCGACGAACTGCAGGCGCTTTACGAGCGCTACAGCGGCGCGGGTCTGGTGGTGCTGGCCGTGCCCTCGAACGACTTCCGGCAGGAGCTTCGCGACGATGCCGCCGTGCGCGATTTCTGCGAGATGACCTTCGGCCTGACCCTGCCGATGACGACGATCACCACCGTGTCTGGCCCCGGGGCCCATCCGCTGTTCGCGTGGCTGGCTGCCGAACATGGCTTCGTGCCGCGCTGGAACTTCAACAAGGCCCTGATAGGTGCGGATGGCACGGTGCTGGGCACCTGGGGTTCGCGCGAGGGGCCGATGGGCCGTGCGATCACCTCGGCAGTCGAGGATGCGCTTGGCCTTTGACGCTCCGGCCGGTCCGCGCTTCATCGGCTCGGAGATCTACCGCAACTCAAGCTACGGTCCCGCCCATCCGCTGCGCATTCCGCGCGTGTCGACAGTGATCGACCTTGCCCGCGCGCTGGGCTGGCTGCCGCCGGGCACCTATATCAACAGCCCGCGCGCCCGGCCGGCGGCGCTGACCGCCTTTCACACGCCCGACTATGTCGCGGCCCTTCGGCAGGCCGAGGTCGACCAGCAGGTCAGCGCCGCAGTCAGGGCGCGCCACCACCTGGGCACGGCCGCCAATCCCGTCTTCCCCGAGATGTTCCGTCGGCCCGCCACCTCGGCCGGGGCCGCGATCCTTGCGGGCGAGCTTCTGGCCGGCGGCGGTGTGATCCATGCGCCGGGGGCGGGCACGCATCATGCCTTTCCCGACCGGGCCAGCGGGTTCTGCTACCTCAACGATCCGGTGCTGGCGATCCTGTCGCTCAGGGCGCATGGCGCGGGGCGCGTGGCCTATGTCGATATCGACGCCCATCACGGCGACGGTGTCGAGGCCGCCTTCGCCGATGATCCCGAGGTTCTGGTCATCTCGATCCACGAGGAAAACCGCTGGCCCCGCACCGGCCGGATCGAGGATCGCGGGATCGGTCAGGTGTTCAACATCCCCGTTCCGCGCGGCTTCAACGACACCGAGATGGCCGCGCTGCGCGACGACCTTGTGCTGCCGGCGGTCGCCGCCTTCCGCCCCGGCGCCATCGTCCTGCAATGCGGGGCCGATGCCGTGCTCGAAGACCCGCAGTCGCGGCTGGCGCTGTCCAATCGCGCCCATTGGGCGATGGTCGCGGCACTCCGCCCGCTTGCGCCGCGCTATCTTGTGCTGGGTGGGGGCGGCTACAACCCCTGGTCGGTCGCGCGGCTCTGGACCGGTGTCTGGGCCACGCTTTCGGGCATCGAGATACCCGACCACCTGCCGCCCGAGGCGCAGGGCCTTCTGGGTGCACTGCGATGGGAAGGGCAGAAGCGCTTCACCGGCCCGCCCGAAGCGTGGCTTGCCACCTTGCGCGACCCGCCCCGACCCGGGCCCGTCTCGGACGATGTGCGGATCCGGCTTGCGTCGCTCGCGGCCCGGCTTGCCATGTGGGTCTGAGAGGGAAAACGGACGTCTCCCCCCCGGCCCCCCTTGCCGCCGGTGATGTGGCGTGGCTCTATGCCGCAGCACCGCAGGATGGGGAGGAGCGCAGGATGAACGGGATAGACCTTGGGGGACAGGTCGCAGTCGTGACCGGCGGCGCACAGGGGATCGGCCTTGCCGTCGCCCGGCGTCTGGTCGCATCGGGCGCGACCGTCAGCCTGTGGGACCTGCGGGCCGATCTTCTGGACGCGGCCGCCGCCACCCTTGGACCCGCGGCCAGCGGCATCGCCGTCGATATCGCCGATCCGGTGGCGGTGCAGGCCGCCGCCGACCGCGTGCAGGTGGAGCTGGGCAGCCTCGACATTCTGGTGAACTCCGCCGGGATCGCGGGCCGCAACGCGCCGCTTGACGAATACGACATCGACGAATGGCGGCGCGTGATCGAGATCAACCTCAACGGCACCTTCTTCGTCAACCGCGCCGTGATCCCGGGGATGAAGGCGCGCAACTACGGGCGGATCGTCAATATCTCGTCCGTGGCGGGCAAGGAGGGCAACCCCAACGCCAGCGCCTATGCCGCAGCCAAGGCGGGCGTCCTGGGCCTGACCAAGGCGCTGGGCAAGGAAGTCGCGGGTCACGACATCGCGGTGAATGCCGTGACCCCGGCCACCGCGCAGACCGCGATCCTCGACGAGCTCAAACCCGAATTCATCCAGTACATGCTGAGCCGCATTCCCCGCGGCCGCTTTCTCGAGGTGGACGAGGCGGCGGCGATGATCGCCTGGCTTGTCAGCCGCGAGAACAGCTTCACCACCGCCTCGGTCTTTGACCTCTCGGGCGGGAGGGCGACCTATTGACCGACGCCATCCCCCTCAAGCGGATCGGCCGGACCGACCTCAGGGTGCCCGAACTGGGCATGGGCGTGGCCCATCTGGGCGGCATGTACGGCTTCGTGCCGACCGAACAGTCCCGCGCCACGCTGCAGGCGGCATGGGACGGCGGCGTCCGCTTCTATGACACCGCCCCCTGGTATGGGCGTGGCCTGTCCGAACATCGGCTGGGCGATTTCCTGATCGACAAGCCCCGCGACGAGGTGATCGTCACCACCAAGATCGGCCGCTGCCTTGTCCGCCCCGCCGATCCCGCGGGCTTCGACCGCGCGCCCTGGCCCGGCGGGCTGAATTTCGACATCCGCTTTTCCTACAGCTATGACGCGGTGATGCGCTCCTACGAGGACAGCCTGCAGCGGCTTGCCACCGACCGGATCGACGCGCTGCTGATCCACGACCCCGATCCGGTGGTCCATGGCGAGCATTTCGCCACCCGCATGCACGAGCTTGAGACCGGCGGGATCCGCGCGCTTGAAGAGCTCAAGCGGACGGGCCAGATCCGTGCCATCGGCATGGGGATCAACACCGAAGCCGCGCTGACCGAGGTCGTGCCGCGGGTGCCGCTGGATTTCCTGATCATCGCCATGCCCTATACGCTGCTTGACCAGTCGGCCCTGTCCACGATGGCCTGGCTGCAGGACAAGGGCACCTCGATCGTGATCGGTGCGCCCTATGCGTCCGGGATCCTTGTGACCGGTCCGGTGCCCGGCGCGCGCTACGCCTACCAACCCGCGTCCGAGGCGGTCCTCGAAAAGACCCGCCGGATCGCGGCGGTCTGCGCCGCTCATGGCACCAGCCTGCCTGCGGCCGCGCTTCGGTTCTGCCTTGCCCATCCGGCCGTCGCCGCCATCATCCCCGGCTCGGCCCGGCCCGAAGAGGTGACGGCGACGCTGGGGACCTATGCCACCCCGGTCCCGGCTGCGCTCTGGCAAGAGCTGAAGTCCACAGGCCTGATCGATGCGGCATCGCCTGTCCCTGAGGCCTGAGCCGGGGCGGGTGCTGCCCGATCCGTCTGCCGCATCGGAAGGATCGGGGGCAGATCGGCGCTGCATGGGCCGGACCGGCCGGGACTGCCGGTCGTGCCGAAGGTCGCCACGGGCCGTGACGGCGCGCGTGGCTTGCGCCGCACCATCCCGCCGGGCTGCCGCCACAGTGCGGACCCGACCCCGACCTGAGGCCTGGATCAAGGACGGTCGCCTGTCCGACATGCCCGGCCCGGAAATTGCCTGCGGCTGCGGTGCGGTCGGATCATTCTCCCTGCGGATTTCAGCTTGTTTTCCTTGGTCCCGACCCTTAGACGAGACGGCGGAGACGTGGCCGAGTGGTCGAAGGCACACCCCTGCTAAGGGTGCAGACGGGAAACCGTCTCGAGGGTTCGAATCCCTTCGTCTCCGCCACTGACCACTGATTTTATTGAATTTTACCTGAGTTTCCGAGCGAGTTGCCAAAACCGCTCCCCGATAGTCGCGAGCCTTGACAGGCGACCGATCGGCGCAGACCACCCCACGAAGAGTCTACGGCTTCCTGTGAGACCCCACCCGGGGGGTACCCCCCTCAAGCAATCAAGAGTACCGCCAGCCTATACAAACGATTCTGCGCGAACGCCGAGACCGCACGCTGTGGTTGGAACTGGCTTAGCTGTGGATCATCCCAAGCTTGAGCATCACGCCCTCAAGTTCCTTGAGCTCCTTAAGCTTTTTCGTTCGCTTGCTGCGGATCGCCCTTGTCTCGCCACCGTGTACCGTCCGCGCCTCCGCGCAGCGCTCTCGGCCTTCGGCAGTCTTCGGCCCCGTCAAGGCTCCCCCATGCGTCCGGCAGACAGTCTTGCCACGCATCGCGGCCTTGCGGCACTGTTCGCCGCTCCGCTTCGATTGGGCTTGGCAGCGCATGATCCGCACGACCTCCCTTCATTATTGACGCAATACCAAGAAACCTTAGGCTCAAGTTTCAACTGCAACACCCAGAGCCCGAAGGGCGTAGGATGTT
>JAFIEN010000113.1 GCA_020832515.1 Rubellimicrobium sp.
AATGCGTCCGGAAGGGCGCCATGGGACAGGTCGAACCACAAAAGCTGCGCACCGTCCCTGACCTCGGCACGGGTGGCCCGCACGACAAGCGCCTCGACAAGCGACCGGTCAGGCAGGATGACCAGCATCCGGCCCTCTCCCGACGAGGCTGGAGCGATCAGGCCAATCTCCGGCACAAGCCCGGCAAACGCCGTTTCCATGCGGGCGACAAGACCCGCAAGACCGGTCCGCCCGGCCCCCGCGGACCGTGCCTCTTCGGCCAGACGGGCGCGCGCTGCGGGATCGGCGACAAGATCGCGCAAGGCATCCCGCGCCGCACCCAGATCGAACCGCCCGACCGTCAGGACACCATCTCCGGCAGGCGTGGCCGGGATGGCCGCCTCGCCCATCGCAAGAACCGGCACGCCCGCCGCCCTTGCCGCGCGTGATCCTGCCCCGTCACGGTCATGGCCGGGTTCGTGGCCAAGGCTGACATAGATATCCGCCGCCGCCAGAACGGTCTCAAGTCCGGGCGTGTGGACCTGCCGGAACCGCCCCCCGCCCCCCAGCCCAAGCCGCGCGAAATGGGCGGCATAGAACGGTGGTGTGTCGGGCAAGACCTTGCCTGGGCCATGCCAGAGAAAGACCGCGCGTTCGAAGATGCCGTCGCCCCTGTCGCCGCAAAGCGCGGCAAGCGCGCCGAACCGGTCCGTCCCATCGACCAGCGATCCCGTTCCACTGGCCACGATCAGCACCTCGTCCCGGGCCAGCCCCAGAGCCTCACGCGCCTGCCCCCGCGCAGCGGCACTAGGGGGGGCAACGTCCTGTCCCATGAACAGCCCGGGCGCCACTTTCGCCCGGCTTCCGGCCACAGGCCCGGCCCTTTCCCCGGTCCGGACCAGCGAAATGGCAAGCTCGTCGCTGTCGCACAGGACAAGATCCGCGAAGACAGACAGCTCGGCCGCCTCGTCGGGCGACAGCTGCGACAGGCCTCCATCGCCAAAGACGGCCAATGTCGTGGCACTGCGCGCCATGGCCCGCGCCAGTGCGATCCCCTGACCGCAATCGACAAGGGTGATGGCCGGTGGATTGGCTGCAAGCGTCCGGTCCAGCCGGATCAGGGCCTTGTCCAGTGCCGGCGCTTCGTGGGCGGCCAGATGCCAGACATGCGCCACTTCGAAGAAGGCGGCCGACATTGGTCCCGGCTCTTGGGCGACCACCACGATCTCAAGCTCGGGATGGCCAAGCTGGGCCGCGCAAAGCCCCAGAAGGGCGCGATTGACCGCGCTTTCCTCCATCGACGGCAGCGCCACAAGGATGCGCCTGCGACGATGCCATCCCAGTTCGAAACAGGCGGCGATCGGGTTCAGCGCATCAAGACCCAGCATCCGGCAACGCGCCGTCAGGTAGGGCACCGATACAAGCCCGTTCGGGCGCACGCCTGCGGGATAACCCTGTCGGACATAGCGGTCGCGCAGCGCAGGCGCCGTATCGGGCGGATCCTGCAGCAGCTTTCTGTAGTGATCGGAGCTGAAGTCCGGGGTGAGCGAAAGGGGAACCTCGTCCGGGCGCGTCGCGAGCAGTTCGGCCAGCGTCTCGCAGGTTACCGGGCGGCTGGCGGCGAACATCTGCGCAGCCCATGCGTCGATCATCGGATGGGGCGGGACCAGCCGGTGCCCACCGGCAAGGTAATGCCGAAGCGCATTTCCCACGCAACCCGACCGGCTGCGGTAGAAGGCCGTATCGAACCATGGCGACGGCGCAAGCCCCATCGCATCGCCGGTGGTCAGGTAATGGGCAAGGGGATCTGCGGGTGCGCGGCCGGTGACGCACCGGACACGGTCGGCGTAGAATTCGGGATCGAACAAGGGATGGGGCGACAGAGGTGCCGCGCTGGTCAGATAGTGGTAGGCGGAATGGGCCAGATCCGCACCGCCCGGAACCTGCGACCTGTAATGGGCGAGGTTGAACAAGGGATGGGGCGACAGGTCCTGTCCGCCGAACCAGTAGTGCCAAAGCACGTCGCGCACCGTGTCGAGCGGCCGGGCCACCTGCGCGCGCATATGCCCAAGATCGACCAGGGGGTGCAGCTGATCGGGCTGGATCGTCCCGGCGAAAAGGTCGCGCAGGAAGGCGGGGCTCGGGGCTCGGCCTGTCCTTGCGCTGATGAAATCCACATCGACAAAGGGGCTGAAGCCGGTCAGCCCCCGGTCGAACTGCGCGAGGGCATGCAGAACCGGTCCCAGTGGCGAAGCGTCGCGCAACCGCGCATTTCTTGCATAGAAGGCGCGGTCGAAGAGCAGGTTGATGCCAAGCCCTTCGACCGCCCCGATGGCAAGGTAGTGCAGGATCGGATTGACCGGCCCCGCCAGCCCCGTCCGCGCCCTTTGCAGCATGTAGAAATGGGGATCGAAGATCCGGTTGGGCGCCGGCGGAAGGGCCTGGTCAGGGTCAAGCAGGGCGCGGATCAACTCGCCCTGGTCGGAACCGGCAAGTGCGGGCACACTTTCGCGGACATGATCCAGATCGAAGAAACCGCTATGGGCTTCGAACAGGGTGCCGGGATCAATCGCGGGGAAGGCCATCTTGTCAGACGACCGCAGCCCGGACAGCGGCCCCGGCCCCGGCGCGCCGGGCGAACCAGGCCGCGGCGGACCGGATGATGTCGTCCAGATCGGACAGTTCGGGGGCAAAGCCCAGCACGTCGCGGGCCTTCGAGGCATCGGCCACCAGCACCGGAGGATCGCCGGCACGGCGCGGCGCGATGCTGTGAGGGACCGGACGGCCCAGCACACGCTCGACTGCGGCGATGATCTCGAACACCGAAAAACCGCGCCCGGCGCCCAGGTTGAACTGGTCGGTTTCCCCGCCCCCAAGCAGATACCGGCAAGCCGCGACATGGGCGCGGGCAAGGTCGGAGACATGGATGTAGTCGCGCACCGCCGATCCGTCGGGCGTGGCGAAATCCGCACCGAAGACCTGGAAATCCTCGATCCGACCCAGTGCCGCAAGGATCGCACGGGGGATCAGATGTGTTTCTTCGCGATGGGCCTCGCCGATCTCGCCTTCGGGATCGGCACCCGCGGCGTTGAAATAGCGCAGCGCGACCGACCGCAGGCCATAGGCTCGGGAAAAGTCGCGCAGGATCTGCTCGAACATCAGCTTCGAGCGACCGTAGGGATTGATCGGCACCTGGGGCAGATCCTCGGTGATCGGCCGGCTGCCCGGATCGCCATAGGTCGCGCAGGTGGACGAAAAGATCAGCGGCACGGGACCAGCCTCGAGCAGGGCTTCGGCCAGATTGAGCGACCCCGTCACATTGTTTCGGTAGTAGGTCGCGGGATCGCGCACCGAATGGCCGACATAGGCATGGGCGGCGAAGTGGATCGCCGCGACCGGCCGGATCCGCGACAGGGCAGCGGCGACATCGTCCCGGTTGCAGATATCCCCCTTTATCAGGTCGCCCCAGCGGACGCATCCGGGCTGCCCCTCGACAAGATTGTCGAAGGCCACCGGTTCGAACCCGTTGCGGTGCAACTCCTTGCAGGTATGGCTGCCGATGAAGCCCGCGCCGCCGAAGACGATGATCTTGCTCATGCGCCGGCCCGGGTCCGGGCCCGGCGATCCTGCGTCAGCGCGACATGATCGTCGATCGTCCGGGACAGGCCGTCACGCAGCGCAATCGTCGGGCCCCACCCCAGCACGTCGCCCGCGCGGGTGATGTCGGGGCGTCGCTGGCGGGGATCGTCCTGCGGCAAGGCCGCAAAGGCGACCTCGGAGGCGGACCCGGTCATGCCGATGATGGTGCGGGCAAGGTCAAGCATGCTGATCTCTTCGGGATTGCCCAGATTGACGGGGCCAAGCGTCGCTTCGGTCGTCATCAGCCGGCACAGACCGTCGACAAGGTCGCTGACATAGCAGAAGGACCGCGTCTGCGATCCGTCGCCAAAGACGGTGACATCCTGTCCGCGAAGCGCCCGGTCGATGAAGCTGCTCACGACGCGGCCGTCATCGGGATTCATGCGCGGGCCATAAGTGTTGAAGATCCGTGCCACCCGGATATCGACACCATGCTGGCGGTGAAAATCGAAGCTCAGCGTTTCGGCGATCCGCTTGCCTTCGTCATAGCAGGCGCGTGGGCCGGTCTGGTTCACATTGCCCCGGTAGCTTTCCGGCTGCGGGTGAACCTCGGGATCGCCATAGGTTTCCGAGGTCGAGGCCAGCAGGAACCGCGCGCCGGCCTTGCGCGCCAGTTCAAGCGCGTTCAGCGTGCCAAGGAAGTTGATCCGCGCGGTCTGGACCGGATCGCGCTGATACATCGGTGGCGAGGCCGGCGAGGCAAGATGATAGACCTGGTCCCAACCGCAGCCAAGCGGGAGCGGGTCGACCACGTCATGTTCGACGAAGCTGAAGGTCGGGTATCGCGTCGCCTGTTCGAGATTGTGCCGATGGCCGGTCAGAAGATTGTCGACCCCGGTCACATGATGACCTTCGGCAAGAAGCCGGTCGGTCAGATGGGATCCGAGAAACCCCGCAGCACCTGTTACGACGATCCTCACGAAACCCCTTCCATCACTTCTCGACCCCCAAGAGCAGGACCGATCCCCGGTTCCAGGTTCCCCGTTTCTTCCACCTTTTGCGCTCTTGTGGTATCGGTCAACTCTCTTAATGTCTGAAATCGAAACCGAACCGGCGGCACCTCGCCCGCAGCGAAGGGCCAGGCAAGTCCACCGATGAACGTAAAGGTCGTCCTGATCCACATTCCCAAGACCGCCGGTTCGACCCTGCGCGCGACACTTGCGCAGGCCCTTTTCCATGAGGGCGGGATCAATCGCAAGCTGATCGGCATCGATGAAATTCAACCGGGCAAGCCTTATTTCGATGGCCTGGCCGAGGCCGCGGCGCAACGTCTGCCCGAACTTTTCGCCGACGGCTTGCAGGTCATGTCGGGTCACTTCCGCTACCGCGACATCCTGCCCGTTCTGGGGGCGGAGCGGCACAGGATCCGGCTGATCACCTTCCTGCGCGACCCGATCCGGCGGGCCCTGTCGGATTACGTCTATTCCTCGTCGCCGATCCATCCCGGGCACTCATCGTTTCGCAAGAGCTATCCAACCTTCGAAGCCTATGCCCGCAATCCCGGAGAGATGAACAAGCAGGTCGACTACCTCAGGCCGTTCGAGGATGCACCACTTGCCTTGACCATCGACAATGCCTTGAAAAACATTGATTTTGTCGGCCTGACCGAACATTTTGACAGCGATGCCCGGCAATTGCTCGAGGCGTTGGGGGCCCGTTACGAAAGGCAGGCGCCCGAAAACCGCAGTCCCGACAGCCGAGGCCTCGAGGCGGCGATGGAGGCACACCGGTCCATGCTGGAAGAGATCCTTGCCCCCGAGATCGCCCTCTACGATGCGGTTGCGCGGCAACGCCGGATCCCGGTCCGGCCCATCGAAGGGATGCAGGATTCAGACAGTCGCGATACCCGGTCGGGGGACCGGGGATATCCGCGATGAAGTCCGCCATCGTCAACATCCATATTCCCAAGACGGCAGGCACGGCCCTCCGGCGGCGGGTGTGGCAGTCCCTGCCCGAGGTTCACGGCCGCCGGGCCGTGATCGGCATCGACCAGATCATCGGTTATCGTACCCATGAACCCGAGAGGCTGGGCTCGATCATGGACGAGGGCTTCGGGAAGCTGTCCCGGTCCTTTCCACAGATCGTTTCAGGGCATTACCTCTACCGCGAGATCGCGGATCATGTCGCCGCCCGGCGTGAGCAGCTGATCCTTGTGACGTCGCTGCGAGACCCCGTCGACCGCTTCATTTCGGACTATCTTTACAATCTGTCGGACCGCAGCACCGAGCGCGACGCATTCATCACGCAGTTCCCAAGCTTCGACGCCTACCTTGCGGCGCAGGGACCGCGGGACAAGCAATATCGCTACTTGCGACCGGCGAGGGACGCGACCGTCCTGGAGACGATCGACCATGTGAAGCGGAACTTCGACTTCGTCGCCTTGACCGAACGACTTGACGCGGATCTGGACCTCTTCCTCACCCGGCTCGGCCTTCGGCCGGCACCGCCGTTCCGCTTGAACGAAGGGCCCGACCGGGCACGGTTTCAAGAGCTGCGCGACAGGCATGGCGACGCGATCGCCGAGGCGAATTCGGCCGACCTTCAGCTTTATGAGGCACTGTCCGCCGTGGACTGGGGCGACACGCCGATCGACTTTGTCGGATCGGGTGTTGCAGCCGGTACGGCGGCGCCCGTCCGTCCGGTGCTGCCCGAGGCCGATGCCCGGCTGCTGGACGAACTGGTGGCGATGGGGCCGTGGCATCACGATATCGACCTGAATCCCGATGTCTGGACAGGCCTTGCCGCGGTCAGCGGCGCGGCTGGCAACGAAACCGGGGCGGGTCGGGTGTCGCTCACCCGGCCGGCGGCCATTTTTGCCAACCAGATACTCCCGTTCTTTCCCGATGGCATGGCCGGCAAGTCCTTTCTGGATTGCGGATGCAATGCCGGCGGCTATTGCTTTGCCGCCAGGGATGCAGGTGCCGAGCGGACCTTCGGCTTTGACGTGCGGCAGCACTGGATCGACCAGGCCCGCTTCGTCGCCGCCCGACGCAAGCGCAACAGCGACGGGATGCAGTTCGAGGTGGCGGATCTGCTGGCTCTTGAGGCGATGGACGAGATGTTCGACGTCACCTGGTTCTCGGGTCTTCTCTATCACCTGCCCGACCCGGTTCGGGGCCTTCGGATCGCGGCCGACCGGACCCGGGACCTGCTTCTGGTCAACACCGCGGTCGCGGCAACGCAGGACGGCCCACCGGAGCGACTGTCGATGGAGCTCAAGTTCGAGAGCAGGAACAACGTGATGTCCGGGGTTCATGAACTCGCCTGGCTTCCCTCCGGTCCCAAGGTCTTGCAGAAGATACTCGCCGATCTGGGCTTTGCCGAGACGAAGCTTCTGTTCTGGCTATCCTCGGAGGCCCCCGGGAGGACCGGACCGCGGGGTCGACTTGCCATCGTCGCAGCCCGGTCCTCCGGCCGGCTTGCCGACCCCATGACCCCATGACCCGGTCCGGGGAACGTCCTTGCCGTGCGACACGGGTCTTGAGGCGCCTCATGTCACGCCGGTGTGCGCTGCCATCCGGCTTTCACGATGGCCGCTTCCAGGTGGGACCGGCGCGTCCAGTCGCTTGACGACACCGCCCTTGGCCCTGATGTGCGGGGGCCACGCAACTTCCTGCATCCGGCCCGCGGCAGTTGCCACCCGATGGCGGCAAACCCCACAACCCTGGCGGCTTCGCGCCCGGACATGTGTCGGGCCCTTGAGCATGGCCTTGAAGGACCCCACGGACCGGCATGTTGTCGGCAAGCGTCGCGCCGCAGTCACTCGAGCGGCAAGCTGCCTTCGGGCGTGGGGGAGGTCCCGGCAGGTGCATCAGTGGCGTCGCCGACAGGTGCAACGCCCGTCGCGGCGGGATCGCCATCGACCGTGCTGTCGGTATCGACCGACCGGCCGAGGAACCACAGGAAGAAAGCAAGAACAAGGCCGACAAGAACCACCATGCCCAACAGGGGGCCCCAGTGGCGGCGCCTCTGCGTGGCAAGGCGTGTATCGGGCGCGGACATCGGTATCTCCTTTCAGGGCTTGTGTCCGGCTTGCGCCGGCGGACTCCTGAAACCAACGTCCAGGTCGGCAACGCGTTCCATCCCGCCCGCTTGTCCCGATGCAGGCGGAGTCGGAATGCCGGAGCTGGGCTGGGGCGGCGGGACTGGCGGGCTGGGCTGGCGGGCTGGGCTGGGGCGGCGGGACTGGCGGGGAACGAAACGCCTGCGGTCGCGTTGGCCAGATGACGAATGATGACCGACATTTCGATGCCGCGGGCCACATCCCGCGAGATGACCGGCCTACCGCCGCCGCGCGCCGACCAGTGGCACCCGAGGTTGCGCGATCCGCACACACGCCTGAACCAATCGAAGTCCGCCACGCTGCCCGGTGTCGGTCGGAAACAAAGGAAAGAACGATGCCTCTCGCTCCGCTCAGAACCTCAACCGCGCTGGTTGCCAGCTTGTCGCTGATTCTGCCGCATCAGGCTTTTGTCGCCAAAGCATGGGCGCAAGAAGTCGAGTTGCTTTGCCTTGACGAAAGTGACCCTCCTTGCCCTGAAGGAGAGCCGGAGGAGGGCTCGACGCCGGCAGAACGGGCAGAATTCGCAAAAGAACAGGCCGCGCGACTGGCCGCCGAGGCAGAGCAGGCCGCTGCGGAAGAGGCGGCGATGGAAGCCGAGGCCCGGGCGGCCGAAGAAGCGGCTGCCATTGAAGCCGAGGCACGGGCGGCGGAGGAAGCCGCGGCCATGGAAGCCGAGGCACGAGCGGCCGAAGAAGCCGCTGCCATTGAGGCCGAGGCACGAGCGGCTCAGGAAGCCGCTGCCATGGAGGCCGAGGCACGGGCGGCGGAGGAAGCCGCGGCCATCGAGGCCGAGGCGCGAGCGGCTCAGGAAGCCGCTGCAATCGAAGCCGAGGCACGGGCGGCGGAGGAAGCGGCTGCCATGGAAGCCGAGGCGCGGGCGGCAGAAGAAGCCGCTGCCATTGAGGCCGAGGCGCGGGCGGCAGAAGAAGCCGCTGCAATGGAAGCCGAGGCGCGAGCGGCTCAGGAAGCCGCTGCAATCGAAGCCGAGGCCCGGGCGGCTCAGGAAGCCGCTGCAATCGAAGCCGAGGCACGAGCGGCTCAGGAAGCCGCTGCAATCGAAGCCGAGGCACGGGCGGCCGAAGAAGCCCGCGCGGATGCGACCGCTCTGGTCGATCCAACCGTTGCGGATGAAGATGATGCCCCGGTGGCTGCGACGCCTGATGCGGTGGCGACCCCCGACGAGGTGGTCGAGGAAGTCATCGAAACGGAGACGGTCCGCACCAGTGCGCAGGACTTCGAAACCGCCATCGACAGCGTCGCGACCAGCGCCGCGCAAGATGGCGGGTCCAGCGGGTTGAGCAACTTCGAAAAGGCACTCCTGCTGGGTCTGGGTGTGGCGGTCGTGGGTTCGGTGCTGCGCAATGGCGACCGGGTCGTGGCGAATACCGGAGACCGGGTCGTCGTCGAGGGCGCACAGGGGTTCACCGTCTACAAGGATGACGATGCACTCTTGCGTCAGCCGGGTGCAACCATGCGCACCGAGACCTATTCGGACGGGTCTTCGCGCACCACGCTGACGCGGGTTGACGGCTCGCAGGTCGTGACGATCCGCGATTCACTCGGACGGGTGATGCGCCGTGCGGTCGTCTATCCTGACGGCACGCAATACGAATTGTTCGATGACCTGCAGCCTGTCCTGGCGGTCGATGTCATGCAACTGCAGGCGACGCGCCCCGCACCCCGCAGCCTTTCGGTGTCCGAAAGCGATCTGGTCGCCTTGCGGGCGGCGTTGCGCGAGGAGATGGCTTTCGATGCGGGTCGCACCTTCAGCCTGCGCCAGATCCGCGAGATCGAACAGGTGCGAAGCCTTGTTCCGGCAATCGACCTCGATACGGTGACATTTGCCACCGGGTCTGCCGCGATCCCGGCGGATCAGGCGCGCAGCCTTGTGCTGCTTGGCATCCTGATCGAGGAGATACTGGCCGAAAACCCGCGCGAAGTGTTTCTGATCGAAGGCCATACCGATGCGGTGGGGAACGAAGGCTACAACCTTGCCCTGTCTGACCGACGCGCGGAATCCGTCGCGCTTGCGCTGACCGAAACCTTCAGAATTCCGCCCGAGAACCTGATCGTCCAGGGCTATGGCGAAGCGTTCCTGAAGGTGCCGACCCAAGCCGCGGAAGAGCGCAACCGCCGTGCGACGGTGCGCCGGATCACGCCTCTCCTGCGGCAGGTCGCCGGCAACTGAGCCTCCCCAGGGGCCGCGGCGGTGGATAACCTCGGCCTTGGGTTGCCCGTTGATCCACCCTGCCGGGCCCTTGCCATGGCGGTCGCGCCGCTGCCCGCCAAGGGTTCGATCCCGGCTTCCGCCAGTCGCCCGGTGCAGCGAACGGCCAGGCATTGCGCGCGCCCATCGCCATGCTGGACCAGCCCCATTCGCCTTCCGGGGCGGCGATCATGCACCGGCGGCTCGAAGTGATGTCGCGACCGCGAACGCCGCTCGGGATGCTTGATACCTGATCGCGTGGCCCCTGGGCGATCCTGCGATCCAAGGACAGGCCACATCGGAAATGCCGGAGGCATGATGGTCTTCCAGCCGGGCCGGAGGATGACGTCCCGGTCAGCCTGTCGGGGGCGGTGATGGCCGTGGCGACGTCATCGGGCGGCGCCCTTTGATATATCTTCATACGTCAAAACCGCACACTGAATCCGCTTGACGCATACAGATTGACGTCCCTAGGATTTATTCAAGATCAAGAAGATATATCTTTAACATGATCCGGGGGGACTGAATGCGACTTCATCTGGAAAAGCGGGCAGCGGGTTTGGCTGTGGCGCTCTTGCTTGCGGCCGGGCCGCTGGCAGCCCAGGAGCTGGGCGGAAAGCTGACCTATTGGGGCGGACTCATCTTTTCGGACGAGGCGAACAACCTCCTTGTCCAGGAAATCACCGCCTGGGGCGCCGAAAATGGCGTTGAGGTCGAAGTGGTCATGATCAATCAGAACGAGACGGTTCAGCGCGTTTCGGCCGCCATCGAGGCGGGCAACATGCCCGATGCGCTGGATATCGGGCTGAACCTGATGGTGAACCTGTCCGCGCAGGGCGTGTTTCTGACCGTGGATGACCTGTTCGAGGAAATCGGGGCGACGCATGGCGGATGGTATGCCTCGGTCGCCGACGCGACCGACACGACGGCCATTGCGGGCGGCCGGGTCGGCATTCCCTTCGGCGTCATTGGCAACATGATCCTGCGCCGGACAGACCTGCAAGAGGCGGCGGGTCTGTCGGGAGGGCCGGCCACCTGGGAGGAGCTTGTCGAACAGGCCACCGCCATGAATGCGCCGCCGGTGTTCGGTCTTGGCCTTGCACTGTCGAACGTGGGGGATGGCAACCTGCAGATGTCCGTCCTGCAATCCTATGGCGGACGACTGGCCGAGGATGACGGCAGCACGGTGGCGATCAATTCCGAAGAGACGCGGGCCTATCTGGCCTGGGTCAAGGATGCCTGGGACCGTGGCATCTTTCCGCCCGGCGTCGCAACCTGGGACGGCGCGGGCGACAACCAGGCCTATCTGTCGGGTCAGGCGGTCTTCATCGCCAATACCGGATCGGTGGGCATAGCCGCGCGCAACGACGATCCGGAACTGTTCGAGGCGACGTCCTACTCGCCCCTGCCCGGCGGTCCACAAGGCACGGTGTCGCCGATCGATGTGCAACTGCGGTCGATCCCGGCCAGCTCGGGCAATCCCGACGCCGCGCGGGCCCTGATCGAACACCTTGCCAGCCCGGAGTTCATGGAAAGGTACTTTTCCGTGGCGATCTACGGCCCCGTTCTGCAGGCGCAGGCCGAACTTGCGGCCTTCGACGGGTCAAGTCTGATCCATGCCGGGCTTCTGGGGCTGACGCAGAACGGCACGCCGCCCGGCTATCCGGACGTGTTCAACCAGGCCTATGCCGAGGCATCGACGAACTTCATCATTCCGCGGATGGTTCAGCGCGTGGTAATCGACGACTGGTCGTTCGATGATGCGATCGCCGAGGCGGAAGCGCAACTTCAGGCGATCTACTCCAAGTATTGACGGTGTGACGCAGGCGTGGGGGGGGGGCCCCCCCCCCCCCCCCCCGGACATCGAAAACCCAAAAACCCAAGCCAGCCCTAGACCACCACCCACCCCCAGC
>JAFIEN010000114.1 GCA_020832515.1 Rubellimicrobium sp.
GAACAGATCGCGCACCCGCGCAGCCCCCACGCCCACGAACATCTCGACGAATTCACTGCCCGAGATCGAGAAGAACGGCACCCCCGCCTCGCCCGCCACGGCGCGGGCGAACAGCGTCTTGCCGGTGCCGGGCGGGCCGGTCAGCAGGATGCCCTTGGGAATGCGCGCGCCAAGGCGGCCGAACTTGCCGGGTTCCTTCAGGAAATCCACGATCTCCTTCAGCTCGGCCTTGGCCTCGTCCACACCGGCCACATCGTCGAAGGTGACGCCGGTATTGCGCTCGACATAGACCTTGGCGCGGGATTTGCCGACGTTCATCATGCCGCCCATCCCCTGCCTCTCGAACACGCGGCGCAGGACGAAACTCCACAGCGCAAAGATCAGCAGGACCGGGACGACCCAGGACAGAAGCGTCGACAGGAAGGTGTTCTGCACCGTGCCGTCGAACTCGACCCTCGACGCCTCGAGCCGGTCCGTGAGGTCGGCGGGGACGATATTGGTGATGAAATAGGCCCGTCCGTCGATCGGGTCGCGGTAGCGCCCCTCGATATGTTCGGCCCGGACGGTGACCGAAGCGACCCGGCCGCTTTCGAGATGTTCGAGGAAGGTGCTGTAGGGGATCCGCTCGGTCTGCGAGGATTGCGCGAACCACGTCTGGACCAGCAGCAGCGCCATGAAGGCGGCCACGAAATACCACAGGTGGAACTGCTGGTTCTTTTCCATCGTCTTCCCCTTGCCGTGCCCGACCTTAGCAAAGGACGCAGGCGCGGGGGCATGACTCAGATCAAAGGGGGCTGGCGGGGCGCTATTGCCCGGTCTGGTCGCGATACCAGGCGACGAAGCGGGCCATGCCGTCGCGGATGTCGGTCTCTGGCCGGAAGCCCGTGAGCCGTTCGAGCAATGAAGTATCCGCCCAGGTCGCGGGCACGTCGCCGGGCTGCATCGGCAGGAAGTTGCACTGCGCCTTCTGCCCGCAGGCATCCTCGATCGCGGCGATGAAATCCATCAGCGCGACCTTGTCGGAATTGCCGATGTTCACCACCCGCCAGGGGGCAACGGGCGAGAGGCTTTCGCCCTCGGGCACGACGCCGTCCCCGGGCCGGACGGGGACGGCGTCGAACAGCAGGCGGATCGCGCGGACCAGATCCTCGACGGCAGTGAAGTCGCGCCACATCTCTCCGTTGTTGTAGACGTCGATGGGCCGGCCGCTCAGGATCGCGTCGACGAACTTGTAATAGGCCAGATCGGGCCGGCCCCATGTCCCGTAGACGGTGAAGAAGCGGAACATCGTCGTGGGGATGCCCCACAGATGGGCATAGGCATGGGCCATGCCTTCGGTCGCCTTCTTGGTGGCGGCGTAAAGCGACATCTGGGTATCGGCCTTGTGCGTCTCGGCATAGGGCATGTCGGTATTGGCCCCGTAGACCGACGAGGTCGAGGCGATCAGCAGATGCCGGGGCGCGATGCGGTGCGCGGCCTCGAGCACGTTGAACGTGCCGACGACATTCGCATCGATATAGGCGCGCGGGTTTTCCAGCGAATAGCGCACGCCAGCCTGGGCCGCGAGGTGGACGATGATGTCGGGGGAAAAGGCGTCGATCGTGGCGTCAAGCGTCTCCTGATCCTCGAGCATCGCCTCGGTCGCGGCGAAACGGTCGGACTGCAGCAGCATCTGGTGACGGCGGCGTTTCAGCGCGACGTCATAGTAATCCGTCATCCCGTCATAGCCATGGACGACCATGCCTTCGTCCAGAAGCGCGCGGGCAAGGTGATAGCCGATGAACCCCGCGGTTCCGGTGATGAAGACGCGCGTCACGATGAAATCCCGGTCAAGCTGTGCTGACCACTCATTGGCATGGAGGCACTGCCGGGTCCAGCCGCTTAGCCCCCTGAACGCCCCGACATGCCTGCCGGGCCCGATCCTTCAGCCGGCCCAGAAGCGGCAGGCGGCCTGATCGTCCAGTGGCATGGCATCAACCGGGGCCCAGCCCATGTAGCCGGTGGGGGCGTCTGTCACCACGAACATCCACCCATCCTCGAACTCGTAATTGAACCCGATGCTGTCGCCACGCCGCACCTCGCCCACGATGGTTGCGTGCGGATCGGGGCTCGTGCGCAGCGGGAAGGGGGCGTAGCGGTAATCGACACAGCCGCTTTCAAAGCCGGTAGGGATCGGGATCGTCGCGATGACGCTCCAGTCGAAGCTCAGGGGATGATCAAGCTGACTGCGCGACGTATCGACGGCGCAGCCTTCGAAGGCCTCGAGCTGCCGGATCGCCTCCATCCGTGCCTGATCCGAGGCCGAAAGGTGCGGTTCGGTCGTGGTGCAACTGCTGTTGTCGAAGACCGCCTGCCCGAGCGGAGAAGAAAAGCAGAACCCCGCCCGGTGCGCGATCAGGTTGCGCAGATACCAGTATTCCTCGCATCCTGCCGCCTGCGCCCAGCCGGGCAAAAGGGCAAGGAAACAGACCGCACAAGCTGTCCGAACCACCATCACAAGGCCTTTCCGCCATCGCCGGAACGATATCAGAAGACTGCCGCCCGGCAAGTTTGCGCAAAGGGCGGCTGTGGTCGTGCTCAGTTACCGGCCTCGTTTTCGTCCTCGTCGTCACCCGGCAGGTTGAAGAAGCTTTCGGGATCGCGATTGTCCGCCGCCCCATCCTCGTCCTGATCGTCGCGCGGATCCTCGGCATCGCGCAGGGTAAAGGTCTCGAGTCCCGAGATCGCCGTCGGCATGCGCGGTTCCGGCGCCATGCCAAGGCTTTGCTCGGTCGAGACCAGCTTGCGCCGCTCGTCATCGCTCATCACCACGCCGTCGCGGGCGCGCTGGGCGCTGGCCTTCTGGACGGCGGCATCAAGTTCGGACTGACGGCACAGGCCAAGGGCGACAGGGTCGATCGGATCGATCTGGCCGATGTTCCAGTGCGTCCGCTCGCGGATGGCAAGGATCGTGGGTTTGGTCGTGCCCACCAGTTTCGAGATCTGCCCGTCGGTCAGTTCGGGATGGAACTTGACCAGCCACAGGATTGCCGCAGGCCGGTCCTGCCGCTTCGACAGGGGCGTGTAGCGCGGGCCGCGGCGCTTTTCCTCGCCCACGGCGGCGGGGTTGAACTTGAGCCTGAGGCTGTGCAGCGGGTCCTTCTCGGCCTTTGCGATCTCGTCCGCGGTCAGCTGGTTGTTGGCGACCGGGTCGAAGCCCTTCACCCCTACGGCCACATCGCCGTCCGCGATGCCCTGCACCTCAAGCTCGTGGAGGCCGCAGAAATCGCCGATCTGCTTGAAACTCAGCGTCGTGTTGTCCACCAGCCAGACGGCGGTGGCGCGGGCCATGATCGGTTTGTCGGGCATCTGGGCCTCCTTCGCACGCATATCCTCCCCCAGCCCCGGCGGGGGCGGATCGCCGGGCGACCCAGTTCTCACTGTCGGGGAACTTTCGCGGATATAGTGCCGCGCGGCAGGGAAGGGAAGCCCCTTCCCGCCAGCGGCGGCCGCGCGCGCACTCAGGCCAGGAAGGACTGGATCTCCGCAAGCTCGGTCCGGGCGATCTCGTGCCCGCCGGGATGCCAGTGCAGCGTGACCTCTGCCCCCTGCGCGGTCAGCCAGTCGGCAAGCGAACGGGTCATCGGCGCGGGGCAGATCGGGTCGCGCTGGCCCGCGGTGATCAGGATGCGCCGCCCTTTCAGGCCCGGCTGCGGGTCCGGGGCAAAGGGAATGAGCGGATGCAGCAGGATTAGGTCGTCCACAAGATCGGGCCGGTGCATGGCGACCGAGGCAAGGATGTTGGCGCCGTTCGAATAGCCAAGCCCGAGGGTGCGGGACGGGTTCGTGGACGCCTTCTCGGCCTCGATGAAGCCGGCCATCGCTTTGGTGCGCAGGGCCAGATCCTGCATGTCGTAGACGCCTTCGCCGGTGCGGCGGAAATAGCGCAGCGCGCCCTGTTCCGACACATCCCCGCGGGGCGAGGTGACATGGGCGCCGGGCATCAGCTCAAGCGCCAGCCCGTGGAACTGGTCCTCGGTCCCACCGGTGCCGTGGAAGGTGAGGAAAAGGGGGGCGGTCTCGCCCCCCGTCGTGCGTTTCGCGTGGTAGGTCATGGGTCTCAGTCCGTGATCGGTTCAAGATGCCGCTCGAGCCGCGCGCGCAGATGTTCATGCTGGGCCGGCAGCTTGAGGGCCTGACCCAGGTTGGCGGTATCCTCGTCCCGGTCGAAGCCCGGCTCGTTGGTCGCCACCTCGAACAGGACGCCGCCCGGCGTGCGGAAATAGATCGCCCAGAAATAATCCCGGTCGATCGGCGGCGTGACCTGCCAGCCGGTATCCTTCAGGGCCTCGCGCACCTCGAGCTGGCGGGCGCGGTTCTCGACCGCGAAGGCTATATGGTGGACCGAGCCTGCGCCCTGCGCCGCGGGGGCGGTGCCGGGCAGGGTTTCAAGGTCGATCACATTCGCCTCGTTGCCGTCCGGCCGGATGAAGCGGATCACGTTGCCGTCGCGGTCGGTCTGCTCGTAGCCCATGAAGCGCAAGAGTTCCGCCGTCGCGCCTTCGTCGTGCAGGCGTATGTCGGCCGAGTGGAAGCCGCGGATCGCCATGTCGGCCGACACGCCGTTGCCGGTCCAGGGGGTGCGGCTGTCCTCGGTTTCGACCAGGGCGAAGCGGTCGCCGTCGGGGCCGTCGAACAGGACGCGCGCCTGCCCGAAGCGGGTGTCACGGACGATGTCGGCGGTCTCGAAGGTTGCCAGCCGCTCGGCCCAGGCGTCAGCGGTACCCTTGGGGATGGAGAAGGCGGTTGTCCCGACCTCGCCCACGCCGGGGCGGCCACGGGCCGCGCGGGGGAAGGGGAAATAGGTCATCACGGTGCCGGGGGTGCCGGTCTCGTCGCCGTAATAGAGGTGATAGACGTCGGGGGCGTCGAAATTGACCGTCTTCTTGACCCGGCGCAGACCGAGGACATGGGTGAAGAAGGCGTTGTTCCCGGTTGCCGAAGAGGCAAGCGAGGTGACGTGGTGCAGGCCCCTGATCTGGGTAAGCATGGTGAAGCTCCTTTGTGGACCGGATTGACGCCAAGATAACACTTGCGGCAGCGCGCAGAAGTGCGACGGGCGCACTTCGTATGTGGGATTTTGCACATGAGCAGCCTTTGTACATCCATCCCGCCTGCCCTGCGCGGGGGTGCCGCCTGCCTTTACCCGCACTTCCCCCGCGCCCCTGCCTTGCGCTAACAAGGCGCGACACCGCCGGAAGGACCGAAGATGACCCGCCCACGCCCCGTTGTGCTTTGCATCCTCGACGGCTGGGGAAAGCGTGCCGAGCGGGAAGGAAACGCCCCTCTCCTTGCCCGGACCCCGACCGTCGACCGCATCCTTGCGACCTGTCCTGCGGCCGAGTTGGTCACCCATGGGCCCGATGTCGGCCTGCCCCGCGGGCAGATGGGAAATTCCGAGGTCGGCCACACCAATATCGGTGCCGGCCGGGTTGTTGCGATGGACCTTGGACAGATCGACCTTGCCGTCGAGGACGGGTCGTTCGCCCGCAACGAGGCGCTTTGCGCCTTCACCAGGGCGCTCGGGGACAGCGGCGGAACCGCGCATCTGATGGGGGTCGTCTCGGATGGCGGGGTGCATGGTGCGCTGACGCATCTGATTGCCGCCGCCTGCACCATCGCCGATGCGGGCGTGCCGGTCGTCGTTCATGCGATCACCGACGGGCGCGACGTGGCCCCGACCTCGGCCCCCGGGTTCATCGAGGCGTTGAACGCCGCCCTGCCCGACGCCGCCCGGATCGGCACGGTGATCGGGCGCTACTTTGCCCTGGACCGCGACAACCGCTGGGACCGTGTCGCCACCGCCTATGATGCCATGGTCCGCGGCCGGTCCGACAGCCGCGCCGCCACCGCCTCGGGGGCGGTCAGTGCCGCCCATGACGCGGGCAGGACCGACGAATTCATCCCCGCCACCGTGATCGGCGATTATGCGGGCATGGCTTCGGGCGATGGGCTTTTCTGCCTGAACTTCCGGGCCGATCGCGCGCGCGAAATCCTTGCCGCCATCGCCGATCCCGCCTTTGACGGCTTTGACCGCGGCCCCGCCCCCGATCTTGCCGCGCGCCTGGGCATGGTCGAATATTCCGAGGCACATAACGCCTGGTATGCCGCTGCCTTCCCCAAACGCGCGATCCGAAACACGCTGGGCGAATGGGTTGCCGCGCACGGCCTCACCCAGTTCCGGCTGGCCGAGACCGAGAAATACCCCCATGTGACCTTTTTCCTGAACGGCGGGCAGGAAACCCCCTATCCGGGCGAGGATCGCGCCATGCCCCCCTCGCCCAAGGTCGCCACCTACGATCTGCAGCCCGAAATGTCGGCCCCCGAGGTCACCGATCACCTGATCGATGCCATCGAGCGGCCTTATGACCTGATCGTCGTCAACTACGCCAATCCCGACATGGTCGGCCATACCGGCGACCTTGCCGCCGCCATCCGCGCCTGCGAGACGGTGGACGAAGGTCTTGGCCGGGTGCTGGAGGCGCTGGACAAGGCCGGGGGGGCGATGCTCCTGACCGCCGATCACGGCAATTGCGAGACGATGATCGACCCCGGATCGGGCGGACCCCATACCGCCCATACGACCAACCCGGTATTTGTCGCCCTGATCGGCGGCCCGCCCGGCGTAACCTTGCAGAGCGGACGGCTGGCCGATGTGGCGCCCACGCTGCTTGACCTGATGGGCATCGTCCCACCGCCCGAGATGACGGGACGGAGCCTGATCGGGCAATGATCCGGGTGCTGGCGCTTGCCTGTGTCATCTGTGCCGGGGCCGGGCACGCCGCCGCGCAGACCGACCCGACCGAAGCTGCCCGCGCGGCGGTCGACCGGCTTGAGGCGGCGCAGGTCGCGCTGGCGGGTGCCGGGGGCGCGCGCGAACAGATCGCGGCCCTGACCGAAATCGTCCGCGCTTATGAGGACGGCCTTGCCGCCATGCGCGACGCGCTGCGCCGCATCGCAATCGAACGCCAGCGGCTCGAGGCGGCGCGCGACATCCGCTCGACCGAGATCGGCCGTCTGCTGGGTGTCCTGCAGATGCTCGACCCCCAGACCGCGCCGCTGCTGCTGCTGCATCCTTCGGGGGCGCTGGGCACCGCGCGGGCCGGCATGATCCTTGCCGATGTCACCCCCGCGCTTCAGGCCGAGGTCGAGTCGTTGCGCGCCCAGTTGCAGGAGATCACCGATTTGCAGACCGTACAGGACCGCGCCATCGAAACATTGCGGCAGGGCCTCGACGGTGTCCAGGAGGCCCGCGCACAGTTGGCCGAGGCGGTGTCGAACCGCACCGACCTGCCGCTGCGCTTCACCGAGGATGCGACGGGAACCGCGCTGCTTCTGGCCTCGACCGAGACGCTCGACGCCTTTGCCGGCGGGCTTGGTCAGACCATCGGGATCGAGCTTGCCGCCATTGATGCCGATCCCGGCTCCCGCAGGGGCACGCTTGTCCTGCCGGTCCAGGGGCAGGTGCTGCGCGGCTTCAACCAGCCCGATGCCGGCGGGATCGTGCGGCCGGGCGTGATCCTGGCAACGCGCCCCCGCGCGCTGGTCACCGCACCTCTGGCCGCGACGATCCGCTTCAGGGGGCCACTGCTGGATTACGGCACTGTCGTCATTCTTGAGCCCGGGCCGGATCTGTTGATCGTCCTTGCCGGACTGGCCGAAACGCTGGGCGAGGTCGGACAGGTCATCCCCGAGGGGACGCCGATCGGCCTGATGGGCGGGGAGACGCCGAATATTGACGTGATCTTGAGTGAAACCGGTCAGGGTGGGGGTGCAGCCCGCAGTGAAACGCTCTACCTTGAGGTCCGCGAAGGTCAGACTCCGGTGGATCCGGCTGAATGGTTCGCCCTGGAGTGATAGGAGACCGATGATGAACAAACTGTTGATGGCCGCGGTCGGCGGGTCGGTTCTGGGGCTTGTCGTGACCACTCAGGTCGCCGCGCCCCTGATCGCGCAGGAATCCTCGGGGGCGAGCGTCTATGAACAGCTTGACCTGTTCGGTGACATCTTCGACCGGATCCGTGCCGAATATGTTGAGGATGTCGATGCCCGCGACCTGATCGAGGCGGCGATCAACGGCATGCTGACCTCGCTTGACCCGCATTCGAGCTATCTTTCGCCCGATGATGCCGCCGACATGCGGCTGCAGACCCGGGGCGAGTTCGGCGGTCTGGGGATCGAGGTCACGCAAGAGGATGGCTGGGTCAAGGTCGTGTCGCCGATGGACGGCACGCCCGCCGATCTTGCCGGGATCATGGCCGGCGATTTCATCACCGCGGTCAATGGCGAAAGCGTGCTGGGCCTGACGCTTGATCAGGCGGTCGACATGATGCGGGGGCCGGTCGGCTCCGAGATCGTGATCACCGTGGTCCGCCCGCCGCAGAACGAGCCGTTCGACGTCTCGATCATCCGCGACACGATCCGGCTGACGGCCGTCCGGGCCCGCACCGAGGGTGATTCCATCGTGCTGCGCGTCAGCACGTTCAACGACCAGACATTCCCCAACCTGACCGAAGGGCTGGCCCGGCAGATCGACGAGGCCGGGGGCATCGAGAATGTGAACGGCGTCATCCTCGACCTTCGCAACAACCCCGGGGGCCTGCTCAACCAGGCGATCTATGTCGCCGACGCGTTCCTCGATGCGGGCGAGATCGTCTCGACCCGGGGCCGCAATCCCGTAACCGGCGACCGCTTCAACGCAACACCCGGCGATCTGGCCGAAGGTCTTCCGATCGTGGTCCTGATCAACGGCGGCTCGGCCTCGGCATCCGAGATCGTCGCGGGCGCGCTGCAGGACCATCGCCGGGCCATCGTGGTCGGCACGCAAAGCTTCGGGAAGGGATCGGTGCAGACGGTGATGCCGCTGCAGGGTGCGGGGGCGATGCGGCTGACGACGGCGCTTTACTACACACCTTCGGGCCGGTCGATCCAGGCGATGGGCATCTCGCCCGACCTGATCGTGGAGCAGCCGCCCCGGCGCACGCCCTCGGAAGAGGATGAGGACGAGACGCGCGCCTATCGCGGGGAATCAAGCCTGCGTGGTGCGCTTGGCAACAACACCCTTTCGGAAGAACAGCTCAGGGTGCTCGAGGAAGAGCGCGAGCGGGCGGAAGCCACCTCTGCGCTGCGACAGGAGGATTACCAGCTGGCCTTCGCGATCGACCTGCTGAGGGGGCTGTCGGCGCTGGGGCCCGCAGAGCAACGGCTGAACCGCGCCGCTGCCGAGTGACGGTGGCGCCTGGTCAGTGCCGCGTGGTCTGCGCGGCCGGGCCCGAATGCGCGGTGGCCTTGTCGGAGTGGACTTGACGTCGCGCCGCCAAGGCGACAGAGCCTGACCTATCCCGTCCCGTCCCGACCGGAGCGCGCGCCGTGAAGCCCGACCGCATTGCGAAGCTGCCCTACCGCCCCTGTGTCGGCGTCATGCTGGTCAACGGCGAAGGCAAGGTTTTCGTCGGCCAGCGCCTGGACCGCGACCATGACGCCTGGCAGATGCCGCAGGGCGGGATCGACAAGGGCGAGGACGTCGTGACCGCGGCGCTGCGCGAATTGTCCGAGGAAACCGGGATCACCGCCGAAGCTGTCGAGCTGGTCGCCGTCACCGACACACCGATCGCCTATGACCTGCCACCCGAGATCGTGCCCACGATCTGGGGCGGGCGCTACCGTGGGCAGGCGCAGCACTGGGTCCTTCTGCGGTTTCTGGGGACGGACGATCAGGTGAACATCGCCACGCGCCATCCCGAATTCTCGGCCTGGGAATGGTGCGCGCCCGAGGCTCTGGTTCCCCGGATCGTGCCGTTCAAGCGCGCGGTCTATGAACAGGTGTTCGAGCGGTTCGCCCCCCTGATCCCGAAAGCCCGGGGCCGAACCGGCGGAGGGTGACCTTGCCGCGCGCGATGCTGCCACCCAGACGGGCGATCTTGTCGGCATGGGCGGGATAGTCGCGGAAGCGGTCGTTGCTGACCACGGCAAGCCGGTGCACTGCCGCCAGCCGCAGGATCATTGCGTCCGCATCGGTGCGTGACGGGCAGATCAGCACCTGCGCCGGCGGCAGATCCAGAAGACGGGCCAGCGCCTCGCGGTCCAGCGGGCGGTTGGCCAGCTTGTAGCCGACATTGGCGTCGAAACAGACGACCGGATCGTTGCCCTCTTCCTGCAGCTTCCCGATGACCATCAGCAGCGCCCCGGTTGTCGGGCGGTTGTCGTCCCAGAACATGACGTTCGAGCCGTCGACCAGAAGCGGATCGGGCAGGTCGGGCAGGGCAGGGATCGCGGCGGGCAGATGCGCCGTGCGCCCTGGCTGCGGATGCGCGGGGTGCGGACGCGACCAAAGCCGCCTGAGCAGGAAGACAACCGCAAGGGCAAGGGCGAACAGTGCGGCATCGGCTGTCATGTGTTGTGTGTCCCGGACGGGGGTCTCTGGCCGATCGTTGCAGGCGGATGCGGCGGGATTGCGGCGATGGGTGCGGTCCTGCCTTGCGGCCTTGCCCGAACTGCCGGCCCGGATGAGTCTACGCCTGCCTCAGGACCTTGAGGAAAGCGTCGGCAAAACGGTCGGCGTGACGGTCGCCCAGCAGGCGGGCAAGGGCGGCGCGGTCGCGGGGGCGGGCTTCGGCCACGCGGGCCAGAAGCGAGGCGGAACAGGCCAGCGGCTTGGCCGTCCCGTCCTCGCCGCGGGCCAGATCAGCCTGCGCGGCCAACAGCCGGTCATAGACTGCGCCCTCGTCACGGCCGGCAAGCTTGCGGCGCGCGGGGTGCGTGTCGGGGGCGGCACCGGTGATGACCTCGAGGAAGGCCGCGCCGTAGCTTTCCAGCTTCTTCGCGCCCACCCCGCCGATCCGTGCCATCTCGTCCAGGGTCGCGGGTTTCCTCTCGGCCATCTCGATCAGGGTGCGGTCGGTGAAGATGATATAGGCCGGCACGTTCGCCGCCTCGGCCAGCGCGCGGCGGCGGGCCTTGAGGGCTGACAACAGGGGGGCGTCCTCCTCGCTGACCAACGTGGCCACGCGGGGCGCAGGCTTGGCGCTGCGCAGGCTGTCGCTGCGCAGTGTCACGCTTTGCTCGCCCCGCAGGACGGGGCGGGCGCGGTCGGTCATGCGCAGCGCGCCGTGGCGGGCGGCATCGGGGCGCATCAGGTCAAGCCCCATGATCTGGCGAAAGATCGCCTGCCACTGCCGCCGGTCCCATTCCTTGCCCACGCCGAAGGTGGGCAGCCGGTCATGGCCGCGTCCGCGGATCTTGTCGGTGGCCGTGCCGGTCAGGATGTCGATCAGATGCCCCGCGCCGAAGCTTTCTTCGGTGCGCAGTGCTGCCGACAGGGCCATGCGCACCGGCGTGGTCGCATCGAACACCTCGGGCGGGCGGTCGCAGAGGTCGCAATGACCGCAGGGGTTGGCCGCCTCGGCGAAATAGGCCAGTAGCGCCACGCGCCGGCAGGATTGCGCCTCGGCCAGGCCCAGAAGCGCGTTCAGGCGGCCGTGATCGGCCTCTTTCCGTTCGGACGGGGCAAGGCCTTCGTCGATCTGCTGGCGACGATAGCGAACATCGTCGGGGCCGTAGAGCGTCAATGTCTCGGCGGGCGCTCCATCGCGGCCGGCGCGGCCGATCTCCTGATAATAGGCCTCGATCGACTTGGGCAGGTC
>JAFIEN010000115.1 GCA_020832515.1 Rubellimicrobium sp.
ATGCGACGATCATCGACGCACCCTCATCGACGAAGAACAAGGCGGGCGCGCGGGATCCCGAGATGTCGTCCACGAAGAAGGGCAACGATTGGTATTTCGGCAGTGAGGAGGATCAGAAATCGATCCGGGGGATCGATTTCCCGACGAACGCGCATATCGGCGTCGACGTGGAAAGCGGCGTCACCCACAGCCTCGAGACGTCGACCGCCAAGCTGCACGACAGCCAGGTCTGGGACGAACTGCTGCACGGAGACGAGACCTCGGTCTGGGCAGACAAGGGCTACGTCAGTGCCGAGAGGGAGGCCGCTTTCAGTGGCCCGGGCAAGTTCTGGGGTGTCATGCGCAAGGCTCCGAAAGGCGCCCCGCTGCATCCTCTCGACGAGCGCATCAATCGCATCATCGCGGTGGTGCGCGCGAGGGTCGAGCATCCGTTCCGGGTGATCAAGCGGCAGTTCGGCCATGTGAAGACCAGATACCGCGGACTGGCCAAGAACCGTGCCCAGCTGTTCACGCTCTTCGCGCTCGGCAACCTGTTCCTCGTCCGACGAGAACTGATGGCATGAGGACGAGTCTGCCCGAAATCGCTCACGCCGCCGTCAAAACAGTTCCCAAGCCGGGATATCGCGGCTCAAACTCCGCAGATTGCATCGCGATGACCCTCAAACGGTAATCTCGGCGCAGCCGAAAGCGTTGATCAGACGTTCCTATAGTGCAAGCTGTACATCGGGATATACGTGAAAACACTTGAGACCCGCGCCGCCGAGTTCACCATTGGCGACATCGGCGAAGTCACTGACCCAGACCCTGAAACGACTGAGTCAACCAGGCCGGAGTGGATTGCGGCTGCTCGGACCCCCGATGACTCCACCATCTGATACTGGAGTCCGGCCCAATGTGATGCGAGACCCATCCTTGGATCGCCCGGTTCTGGAGTTTCCGGGCTTCATCGGGGCAACTGGCCGGTTTCGCTGCCGGGATTTACGAGTTCGATCGGGGCCTTGTATCCGATCGCGCCGTGGGGTCGGTCCTCGTTGTACAACTCGATCACACAACACCCACAGGACGGAGAAGCGGGCGCTTCTTTATCCTTGGCACCCATGGGCGGGCCGTCAGGTCTATGTTCACGAGGCCATCGAGAGGGCGGATCGGACCAGCTTTCGCTGCAGCCTGACGGGTTCTGCTTCCGGGTCACGTCCGTCAAGCTGGTGTAATTTCCCGGATGGTCTGAGTGCATGATCAGGCGGCTTTCGTTGTGATGCTGAGAATGGGGTCGATCTCCTCGGTGTCGATCCGGGCGAAGGCCTCGACCATCATGTAGCGGCTCGAGGTCTGCCATTCGTCGTTCTGCTCGAAGAGCACGGCGCCGATCAGGCGCATGATCGAGGCCTCGTTCGGGAAGATCCCGACCACGTCGGCCCGGCGCTTCACTTCCTTGTTCAGACGCTCGATCGGGTTGGTGCTGTGCAGCTTGGTGCGGTGCTGGCGGGGGAAGGACATGTAGGCCAGGACGTCGTGCTCGCTGGCGTCCATGAGGTCGGCCAGCTTTGGCCAGCGCGGACGCAGCTGTTCGGCCACCTTGCGCCAGGTCTCGCCGGCATGGGCCCGGTCGGGCTGGTCGAAGGCCTGCCGGATCGCGGCGGCGATGACGGTGTGCTGACCGCGGGAGACATGGGCCAGAGCGTTCCTGATCCAGTGAACGCGGCAACGCTGCCATGTCGCCTCGAACACACGGGCGATGGCGGCCTTGAGGCCGGTGTGAGCATCGCTGATCACCAGCCGCACACCATCCAGCCCACGCGCCTTCAGCGACCGCAGGAACTCGGTCCAGAAGGTCTCTGCCTCCGATGGACCGATGCCCAGACCAATGATCTCGCGTCGCCCTTCGGTATTCGCGGCAACGGCGATTATGGCTGCGACCGGCACGATGCGGCCGCCCTGGCGGACTTTCAGGTAAGTGGCGTCTAGCCAGACATAGGGCCATTCGCCGGTTAGCGGGCGGTTCAGGAACTCGCCGACGCGTTCGTCGATGTCCTTGCACAGCTTCGAGACAGTGCTCTTCGAGATGCCGCTCAGCCCCATCGCCTGCACCAGCTCGTCGACGCGGCGGGTCGAGACGCCGCCGATCCACGCCTCCTGGATGACGGCTACCAGCGCCTGCTCGGAGGTCTTGCGGGCCTCAAGGAAGCCCGGGAAGTAACTGCCCTGGCGCAGCTTCGGCACCCGCAGGTTCAGAGTGCCCAGGCGGGTGTCGAGCGAACGATCGCGATACCCGTTGCGCCAGGTCGTGCGTTCGCCGCTGCGCTCGTGCCGCCCGGCACCGATCAAGCCGTCGACATCGGCTTCCATGATCAGTTGCAGCACTGCCTCGGCAATGCTGCGCAGGAAGTCACCCTGGTCATGCTTGGCCAGAAGCTCGGACAGGTCCATGTTGGTCTTGGTCATCGGGGTCTCCGTAGGGTCCGTGGTTGAAGTCGCCAAACTCCACCTCGACCATACACCTCGGTGACCACCCGGGATCACACCGTCGACGGCGCTGAAATTACACCACGTGCTCGGACGCTACCTGCTTCCGCTCGCTGCCTTGAGGTTCCAGCTTGGATGTTTGATCGAGCAGCCAGTCACCGCTGGGAGTTGAAGACGGACCCGATCGCATCGATTGGGGCATTGGCAGCCTTGGCATCACTTCTGAACGATGCAGCGGAAGCGTGCGGCGGGCCATCGGGATCGCAGGATTCGGGCGCATTATCGAACTCCTTGAATGCGATTCCGGGAGATGCCCATGCCGCGCCGAACGACACCGCAGCAACTCGACCTCTTCGGTCCGCCTCACGGCGCCGGACCGATGCCGACGCCGCACTGGAGGAGCCTGCCCGACGAGACGCAGGCGACGCTTACCGGGCTGATGGTCCGCCTGATCCTCGACCACGCCGACGGCGCGGACAGTCGGCGGAAGGAGGCGGGACATGATGCATGAGAAGATCGGGCCGCATCATCTGGAGCGCAAGGCGATCCTCTACGTGCGGCAATCCTCGGCCCATCAGGTGCTGCACAACCGCGAGAGCAGCACCCTGCAATATGCGATGCGCGACCGCCTGGTGGCGTTCGGCTGGTCCACCATCGAGACCATCGACGATGATCTCGGCCGCTCGGCCGCGGGAGGCGTCGCGCGCGCCGGGTTCGACCGGATGGTGGCCGAGGTTTGCCTTGGCAAGGTCGGTGCGGTCGCGGCGCGCGAGGTGTCGCGCTTCGCCCGCAACAGCCGTGACTGGCAGCAACTGATCGAGATGTGCCGGGTCGTCGATACTGTCCTCGTCGATCAAGAGACGGTCTATGCCCCGCGCCAGGGCAACGACCGCCTGCTTCTCGGCCTGAAGGGCAGCTTGAACGAGTACGAACTCGATCTGCTGCGGCAGCGCTCGCTCTCTGCACGATACGAGAAGGCCCACCGCGGTGAATTGATCGTCGCCGCCCCGGTCGGCTTCGTGAAGGCCGGCGACAGGCTCGAGAAGGATCCCGATCGTCGCGTGCAGGAAGCCATTATCCTCGTGTTCGACAAGGTGGCCGAGCTTGGTAGCGCCCGGCAGGCTCTGCTCTGGTTCCTTGAACATGGTCTGGAGCTGCCGGCCAAGCACGCCAACGGCGACGTTTTCTGGCGCAGGCCGACCTACGCCTCTATCCATCGGATGATCGAGAACCCGGCCTACGGCGGTGCCTACGCCTATGGCAAGACACATGTGACGCCGAGGCACGGTGCCACCGGTGCGCGCTCTGGAAGCCGGCGCAAGCCCCGCGGCGACTGGCTTGCGCTGAAGCCCGGCGCACATGAAGGTTATGTCAGTTGGGAGCGGGCAGAGGCGATCCGCACGATGGTCAGCGACAACAATCCTGCAAGCCGACATCATGGAGCGCCCAAGCATGGTGATGCCCTCCTGGCGGGCCTGTTGCGCTGCCGGCGCTGCGGTCGCAAGCTGACGATCCGCTATACCGGAGTAAACCACGACATCCCGCGCTATTCCTGCTGGCGCGGCCTGCTCGACAACGGCGAGCCACGTTGCATCGCCTTCGGCGGCTTGCGGGTCGACGATGCCATCGAGGAGGCACTGCTGCGGGTGGTCGAACCCGGCGCCATTGCTGCCGCCGCCGAGGCAGAGGCGCAAGCTGCCGGTCGACGCGACCAGGTTCGCGAAGCCCTGATGCGCGATCTCGAGGCGGCCCGCTATCATGCCGAACGGGCGTTCCGTCAATACGATGCTGCCGATCCTGCGAACCGGCTTGTGGCAGGAGAACTGGAGGCGCGCTGGAACCGCGCCCTGAAGCAGGCAGCCGACGTCGAGGCCAAGATCGCGACACATGATGCCACGGCGCCCGGACCATCCTCCTTGGCGGTACTTGACGCCGCCACGCTCGCCGGGAACCTTCGAGCGATCTGGGCCGCCCCCACAACGGATGCGCGACTGAAGAAGCGTCTCGTCCGTGCCGTCATCCATGAAGTGGTTGCCGATATCGATGACGAGACGTCCGAGATCGCTCTGCTGATCCATTGGGTCGGCGGCGCACACAACGAGCTTCGGCTGCCGAAGCGGCGACGAGGACAGCGCAACAGCACCGCCCCTGAGATCATCACCGCTGTGCGCCACCTCGCGCTCATTGCCTCCGATGACCTGATTGCCGGCATCCTCAATCGAAACGGCCTGCTGACCGGCCATGGCAATCGCTGGACACGTGAGCGCGTCACCGCCTTGCGCTCACATCACAGGATCCCGGTGTTCCGCCCGACCCCCGACGGCATCGAGCCGTGGCTCAACCTGACCGACGCTGCGCACCTGCTCGGCGTGTCACCGAAGACACTGAGGATCGCAGTCGAGGCCGGAATGGTCGAAGGCAATCATCCCCTGTCCGACGGCCCGTGGCTCTTCCGCCGGTCCGAACTTGCCACACCAGGGGCACAGCAAGTCGCTTTCCATGCCAAGCGGAGGGTAAAACACCCCGCAGGATCGCATCCTGACCAGAAGAACCTATTCCCTACAACAACATAGAGAGATGGGTGTTATGCAGCGGCGTTGTAGTATCTGAGCCAAGCCTCCATCTTTTCACGGGCATCCGCAAGCGTCAGGAACCAGTTGGCGTTCAGACATTCCGCCCGGAATCGCCCGTTGAACGCTTCGATGAACGCATTATCAGTGGGTTTGCTGGGCCGGGAGAAGTCCAGCGTCACGTAGTTGGCATAGGCCCAGAGGTCGAGGTCGCGGGAGATGAACTCGGAGCCTTGATCGACCCGGATCGTCTTCGGATAGCCAAGCTCGGCGCAAACCTGCTCGAGGGTTTCGACCACATTCTCGGCCCGGTAGCTGAACCGCGGATCGATTACCGGCGAGAAGCGCGAGAAGGTATCAACCACCGTCAGCACCCGGCTCTTCGAGAGTGTCCGACCTTCTGTGTATCGGTGATCTGGTCCATGCTTCCTGAGAGGAGCAAGGACGATGACGATTTCCAACGAACTGCTGGACGAGTTGCTGAAGGGCTGCAAGCAGCCTGAGGATGTGCTGGGCGACGCCGGGCTGATGAAAGAGCTGAAGATCCGGCTTATGGAACGGATGCTCGGTGCCGAACTGACCGCGCACTTAGGCTATGAAGCTGGCGCGGAACCACCGGCGGAGCAGACCAACTGCCGGAACGGGGTTGCGACGAAGCGAGTGAAAGGCTCGGACGGCGAGGTGCCGCTTTCGGTGCCGCGCGATCGGGAGGGCGGCTTTGAGCCCGAACTGGTGAAGAAAGGCCAGACCCGGATTGACGGAGTGGATGACAAGATCATCGGGCTCTACGCCGCCGGTCTATCGGTGCGCGACATCCAGGCCCATCTGGAGGACCAACAGCGTGGCAAGCCGGGCCTGATCGTCAGCGACCAAGGCACCGAGTTCACCTTTAAGGCGATGCTGGCCTGGAGCGAAGAGGCCGGCGTGCCCTGGTTCTTCATCGCCCCGGGGAAAACCGATGCAGGACGGCATCTGCGATGCCTTCAATTCGGAGATGCGGGACGAGCTCCTGAAAGAGACATTGTTCCTCAGACTGAATCACGCCCGCGAAGTCGTCGCCTGCTGGGTGGCCGACTACAACCTTGCGCGCATACATTCAGTCCTCGACCACCAGACCCTTGCAGCTTTCGCCGGTCGGATCACCGCTATGGGCGTCGGCTCCACGAAACCGATGCGTTCTGCCGCTCGCCTATTGCTTCCTCCGCGCAAGAGGGCAATTGTCACCCGTCGGATCTGATCTCAGACGGATGAGCGTCGGGGGGGGGGCAGAGCATTCGCAATTGTCGGTCCTTGCTGGAGAGGTAACTTGAAAGTCCTAAGCGAAATCCTTGGCCGTTGCGGTCTTGAAGCTGCCGACGGCCGTGCGCTTCATGCCTACCACGCCACAGCAGCCGAAATTGCAGCGCTGCGTCAGCTTCTGCCATTGCGCATCGATCCTGATCTGAGATTTGCGGCTTCTGCACAGGCATTTGTTCTCTGGGCCAGTGAACACATTCGCACGACCTACCCCGGGGGACATTTGACCTGGGAGTTCGTCTTCGAGGGCCTCGGCATCGCACCACCTGACTATTTTTACACACAATGGTTGGTAGAGACCGGTTTGACGGCATGGCGGCGTAAGTTGCGGCGTTCGGATAACGGGAATCGGGAGTTTCTTTACACACTCGTCGCCGAAGGGGGCTTACCGGACGCTGCTTTGGCAGAAGCGAATACTTATGGCAGGGTTCTTCTCGCCTTGATCGCGGAGCTGGAGGACGAGGGTGCGCTTGCAGAAGTGGCAGCGGTGCCGGTGGCGCGGCGGCACGTCGCCGGCTTGCCGCAGGCTCTGCGCCATGATGAGCAAGCTCGATTGCTTGCCGATCTCGCGCTCGGACTCGTAGATCTGCGCGCGGCACTGCCAGACGGCCTTCCCACCGAGGCAGCCATGCCTTGGCTGGATACAAACCGACCGAATTGGCGCGCGACTCTGCCCGTTCGTATGTCGGCAAGCGCACTCGAGGCTGTCATCAGACCGGCACTGGCCGCCACCCGGGCAGAAGCCCGTAAGGCAGGTTCGCCGGTTCAAAGGGAATTGCGTAAGGATGCTGGTGGTTCCTGGCGCGGTGTGGTCCGGATTCTGGATGGTGGCCTGCTCCCTCTATCGATCTTTCCCGACGCTCAAGGAAAGCGGATGAGGCTGGTGTCTGAATCGGGTGCATCCTTTCTGGCGCAACCCGAGACCGGAGGTTGGCGCCTTGCCCGCACGGCCGGATCGGGCCTTCTGGCGCTGTCACCAGACGAGGCTGTGGTCCTTTCCGCCTATGTCGACGGTTCACGCTGTGGCGAACTGTTGGTTGATGCGGGTTCTCCTTCGCCGCCTGAGGCGCCTTCTCTCTGGCGACCGGCGGACATTGCAGCAGAGAATCCCGAAATCCTCGTACCACTCTCGGGCCGCGGCCACACGCGCGCTCAAAGAGTCTGGCTTCTTGCCACGACTGAAGCGGTTCCCGACGTTGAAGACGGGGTGCAGATCGGCACATCGGCCCCGGCACCTAGTGGCCAGATCTGGTGTTTGTCTGGGCGAGGGCGTGTCACCGTCGGCGGCACTGTGCTGACCATCTCTACCGGCGCGGAAGCGGAATCTCCTACGCCGCAACTGGCGGTTTTCGGGTCGACCCTGTCGGGATTGACCACTGAAACAGGTACTCCGGTGTTCCTGGGAGAGCCGCAGATCTTGGGCTCAGAAGGGGACGCGGCACTTAGACCCTTGCACGCGCGATTGAGACTGACCCGGTTGCCGCGGACTTTGGGCGGGCAAATGGCGGAATGGGTGGAGGACGGCGTTGTGCTTGCTCGGGCGCGACTGATCTGCCTTCCGTCGCGGGCCACGTTTTCGATGGTCGAGACCGGGCCCGGAGCGTTGCGCCTGAGTGCTAGCGGGTTGCCGCGGGGATTGCATCTGTCGGTCACGGCTGGCGATGCTGAGGCGCAAGCGGTGATCGCGGGCGATGACTGCGAGCTGTCACTGCGTGCCCGAGGCTCGTCGGGATCGGTTCGCTTTGGCCTGTCGGATCCTGTCAGCGGCGCCTCGCTCAAACTGACGGGTGTCTGGCCTGCGCGGCAACCAAGGTTGCTGGATCCCAAAGGCGATGTCCTGCTTCTTGACGATCAGATTTCCCTGGCGACTCTCGGTGGTTGGCGAGGGTATGTCCCTGGAAACAACGGTGCGCTCCTGGTCCGTATTGCGGGCGAGATGCACCAGATCGGGTTCAGCGTCTCGGGCAACCTGAGACTTGCCAGTATGGCAACGTTGATCGGCCAAGCGCTGGCATTGGCCGGAGCGGATGGCCGGGTCAATATCCGGCTGGCTCGAGGTGTAGAGACGCCGCGCCTCTCTGTAGGCCGTTACGACTGGACCAGCGAAGAGGCCGGGCCTCTTCGTCATCTTGGTCAAGGGCAGACCCGCCTGCGAGCCGTAGACCTCGAAGATCCCGCACGTACCTCGGAAATGGAGGCTGCGGGGCGTATCGACCTGGTTGGATGGCTCGGGAGCGAAGGGGGGCCTTGGTTCATCCAGGCGCAAAACGACCGGCGCGGCGTAATGCGACCAGTTGTCTGGGCTGCTTTCCCCCAACCGCCCACGACGCGCGAAGCGCGGCTTTCGCGCTTTGCGGCACATTGGGCGGACCTCCTCGACGCGCCTGCAGATGCCGGCTGGGACCGGATACGTCACCTGATCTTTGTTGTGCGCGATGCCGGAGACGCAGGGGCACTTGATCAGGTACAGGCGCTGCTCCGCGTTCCTGGTGCTGCCGTAGCCCTCCTCTTCATGGTCAGCCGGGACGATCGTGCGAGGGCCCTCTCTCTCGAGACCGAGGCACCGATATGGTGGCCGCTCATATCCCGCCGTGCCTGGGCGCAAGGCGCCAAAGTTGCACGCGCCCGGATAATGGGTCGCCTTTCAGAGGCCGGGATTCAAGATGAGGGTATTTCCGAAAATGCTCTGGCCCGTGCCGCCGGAGACATCGTGCTTCTGCGCCCGGAACTGGCGGCGCATCTGGGCCAGGCATTGTTTGCCGCTGGACTTCACCCGATGGCCATCAACGCAGAAGGGATGCCTATGCCACTGGCTGCGACGCCACGACATCTGGAGACCGCTGCCCAAGGCGCGGCGCAGCGGTTTGAAATGCTGCCGCAGGGAACCGACGGTCTGCGCGCAAACAGGCTTCGGCCTCCAGCAGCAACCAATGAAGCGAATGTCGCACTGATGCACGCGCCACTGGTTGCGGCAGAGGTTGCGGCGGAGCTTCGGCCAGTGCTGTCTCGCGACGAGACCCTGCGTCTGATCGCGTTGCGGGCGGTTGATCCGATCTGGTTTGACGCTGCACTGCCCGCTGCCCTCACCATTGCACTCGAATTGTAGGACGCCACTTAGCATGAACGCTTCGTCAAACCTGCTGCCCGCCCTTGACCATCTCACGATCAGCTCGTCGCGCGGGATGGTTGCGAGGGCGCGAATGGCTTCCCCCGGATTGAACCGATGGCTGCTGAGCCAACTTGCGAAAGCGCCGGGGACGGCCGGGGCACTGATGGCCGATCCGGTTGTCGAGGCGGCACGCAGTTGGGAGCCCGCAGACCGCGCCTTGTCGGATCTGTCGACCGATCTCCTTTCGCCTGATCTCGTCGCAGCGCTCGATGGGGCGGAGGCATCGCGGATGCCCGCGGATAGACCGCCCTACGCTCACCAGCTCGCTGCGTGGCGTGCCGCGCTTGAAAGGAAGCAGTCGGTCCTGGTGACCGCGGGAACCGGCGCGGGCAAGACGGAGTGCTTTCTCATTCCCATCCTTCAGGATTGCCTTGCGGCGGGAAGACCCGGCGCGGGCATTCGCGCGATTCTGATATATCCGTTGAATGCCCTGATCGAAAGCCAGAGGGAACGCCTTTCGGCGTGGGTCAGGGGTCTGGGCGGTCAAGTGCGGTTTGCACTGCTGAATGGCGATACGCCCGAAACGGAACGAGAAGCGAAGATCAAGTCCGACAAGTTCGAGCTCCGATCCCGCCAGGCAATTCGGAGCACCCCTCCCCACATCCTGGTGACCAATATCACGATGCTGGAGTACCTGCTTCTGCGTGGGGCGGATCAACCGATCATTCGGGCAAGCCAAGGCGCGCTGCGGTGGGTCGTTCTGGACGAGGCGCACAGCTACGCGGGAAGTCAGGCTGCCGAGATGGCCTTGCTGCTGCGGCGGGTCCGGGCTGGGTTCGGTGTGGCGTCCAAGGATGTTCGCCTCGTCGCCACCTCTGCCACGATCGGGGGAGAGGAGAGGACTGAAGAAAAGCTTGCTGCATTCGCAGCGGCGCTGGCGGGGCAGGACCCCGGCCAAGTAGAAGTGATCGAAGGTCGCGAGCAGATAGCCGACCTGCCTTTGGCGGGAGCCGAGTTTCCCCTTGATCCAAGTTCTCTATCAGAGCTGACACCTGAGGATCTCGGATCGCAACTGGCCGTCCATCCTCGGGTTCAGGCTTTGCGAAGCGCACTTACAGAGTCGGGCCAGCCCTTGTCGAACGTGGCCCGGATCCTGATGAGTGACCCTGAACGCAAGACAGATGCGGGACGCCTGCTGGACCTTTGCGGGCAAGCGATATGGCAGGATCGTCCGCTTCTGCCATGGCGCGCCCATGTTTTCCATCGTGCGCAGGGCGGGATCTGGGCCTGTCCCGATCCGACGTGTCCGCATCGCGCCTCTGAATTGGCCGACGAAGGATCGGGCTGGCGCTTCGGGGCCACTTACCTCTCACCTCGTGCAGCCTGCAAATGCGGCGCGCCGGTCTATGAGGTGGTAGCTTGCACGGAATGCGGCACGACACACCTGCAAGGCGTTCTGACACAAGGAGCGCAGCCACGGCTGGACCCTCCCGATCCCGGTGAAGGTGACGATTTCGCCCTTGATGCAGAGCCGGAGGAAGACGACGGCCCATCCTCTCTGGGAAGCACGGGGTGGGTTGCAGTGCCGTCGCAAGCAGGGGGATACAAGGGATGGCTGTCGGCTGAGGGGCGTTGGTTCGACAATGCTGCTCCGGCGGAAAGCCGTGCCTTCCCCTTGCGTCTGATCGATGATGTGAAGGAGCGCGGCTGCTGCGCTCAGGCGGGCCGGGCGGGGCTCATGGGCCTGCGTTTTGGACCCAACTTCCTGATTGGCAATGGCGTGTCTGGTCTCCTCAAGGACCTTGCACCCCCTGACGGCCGCCCGGGCCTGCCCTGTGGCGGGCGGCGGGCCATCAGTTTTTCAGATAGCCGTCAAGGCGTAGCACGGCTTGCCGCAAAACTGCAGCAGGGCGTGGAGCGCGATCTGACCCGTGCTTTCCTCTGGCACGCGGTCCAGGAGAAGTCTGATTCCGGAGCGGACCCCGGAGAGGTGGACGCGCTGCGGAAGAAGATCGCGGCTATGGAAGCTGCCGGACTGGGCGATCTGGCTGAGGATGATCGCAGGAAACTCGCCGAGATGACCAGTGGTCAATCGGCTCCCATCGCGTGGAAGGAACTTATCCAGGGCCTAGCCGCGCATCCT
>JAFIEN010000116.1 GCA_020832515.1 Rubellimicrobium sp.
GCGTTCGGTGACCGTATCCGACACATCCACGAAAAGCGACAGGACCTCGCGCAGGCTGGCAGCGGCATCGCGGCCGGTTGAGCCGTCGATGGCGAACTGGCTGAGCGACAGATAGCTGATCAGCCGCCAGCTGTTCTCGCCTGCGGTCATTCGGTGGCTGGCACCCTTTTCCTGCTGGACCAGCGAATCCCGCGGCGGCGTCGGCCCCGAGATGCAGGCCAGCGAGACCGAAACGTCATCACGCATCGTGAAGTCATCTGTCGATTGCGCAATGGGCAGATGTTCGGGCAGGTGCCGGTTCGAACAGAGCGCCGTGATCTGAAGCCTCTGGGCGCACTGATCCTCGGGCGTGTCGGGCGGCTCAAAGATCGAGATGAAGGTCTCGGTCCCGCGATAGCGATAGCTTGCGCCGAAGCGGCGTTCCTTCTCGGTCAGGCGACGCGGCTTGCGGCGCATGGTGTAATACAGCGCAGCCCGGGGGTTGGGCTGGCCTTCGGGCAGGCCGTAAAGGGGATGAACCTCGACCTTGCCCTGACCGCCGGTGTAATGCGCCTGCACCGTCTCGATCTGGATGATCTCGTAATGGGTCAGGGGGCTGCTGTCCGGCGTGACGGCGAATTCCTGCCGCTTGCGGTCAAGCCGGACCTGACTTGAATGTTCCTCGAACAGGTTCACCGCGGGCGCGGTGTTCAGGCTGAACTGGTCCGGCCCCAGCCGCCCCGCCAGCCGGCGGTCGACCCGGCCGAACTCCATGAGGATCTGCGCCTCGCCCGCCTTGATCCGCTTCAGGACCGGCCCAAGCCCGACAAGCCTGAACCCCAGAAGCTTGCGCGGAAAGGCAAAAGCCTCGCGCAGGCGGGCCATGCCGTCGAAAAGCCGGGTCTTGCGCGGATACAGGAATACGCCGTCATCAAAGCCCAGCTGTTCGATCGAACGCGGATCAAGCCGCACGAAGACCGGATCCCCATTCGCATCCAGATAGCGAAGCGACAGGCGCTTGAGGTCGCAAAAGATCTGCTCGTACAGCAGCGCCGCATCCGCCAGCATCCCGCTCAGATAGACCGGCAACACATCCAGATCGAGATCCGAAAGCGGACCGGCCGCCTCGGTCGAGGCTGTCGCGCGGGGGCGCAGGAGGCTTATCTGCAAGCCCCCCCTCGTGCCCGGCATCACCTCGTGTTCGCCGGCGGCCAGAAACGGTGCAGGGCTGTCGTGATACTCTGCCGCCGGGATCGTCAGCGGCCAGACGGACAGCGGCTCGGCAAGCCGGAACCGGCAGGCGACGCGCTGGTCGGCATCGACAAAGCGGGCGTCCATATAGGCACCTGCTGGGAAATGCAGCCCCCGCACAAGATCCTTGTTGGCCAGCGGCGGGTTGGCCCGGACAAGCATCGCGCTGGGGATCGGCTGCAGCGCATCGGGAAAGATCTGCTCAAGAAGTTCGGCCGTGAAGGTCCGGAACTCCTCGTCCATCTTGTGCTGGACACGGGCGGCCAGGAAGGCCGTCCCCTCGAGCAGACCCGCGACCGCCGGATCGAGGTTCTCCTTGACCATCCCGCCCAGCCGTTCGGCGATCCCGGGATATTCGCGGGCAAATTCGCCCGAGCGTTCGTAAAGAAGCGCGAGTTCCTTGTTGTAGGCGTCAAGGAAGGCACGTTTCACGCTTGGACCCGAAGCCTTGTCATGTGGATCTTTCCGACGCCCAGATCCACCTCGGCCACGAAATCAAGCGGCACGTCGACCGGGGTCGAGACCATCTCGGCGGCGACATCGAAGGCAATGCGGCGGGTCGTCGTGGCATGTTCGGTATTCACCTTGATGTCGATCGACCCCGGCAACAGCCGCGGTTCATGCCGCACCAGTGCCTCGCGGATCAGGGCTGCGATCTGTCGGGCGGCCGTCGCGGATTCGTCCATCAGCGACATGTCCGCGAACCCGTAATTCACGACCGAGCGCCGCACATGATCGAGGCCGCTCAGGTCGATGCTCGCTTCGAGGCAGACCGTATTCATCAGGCTGCCCAGATCGGCCGAAAGATGGCGGCGCAGCGTTTCTTCATCCGTTCCCTCGCGACGCTCGCGCGAGCGCTGGCTGATCTCCCGGTCGCCATCGAAGGACGCCTGACCGGTGCGTGAATCGCCCCGCTCATGGGCCGAACGGAACACATGCATGAGCGAGACCTGCCTCCGGTCCCGGACGGTACTGGGCCGGTCGAAGCCGGGGGTCTGCCGGGGTCTTTCCGAGTTGCTCATGCGCAAGGCGGCTCCGGTACTTGGCGACTGGCCAAGGACCAGTCACAGGATGACGGCCCCTGGACAACCAACCCGAAAAGCGGGCCCATCGCTGGACCCGCCAGATCTTGAGGCACAGCCCTCCGCCCCTCGGCGTCGGGCTGTCCGGGTCACTCGGACTTGTTGGCCGCGATATCCCAGGTCATCGGCGCTTCGGTTCCGGTCGACCCGTCCAGATTCTGCGGGAAGTAGCTGATCTTGAACTTGCCGAAATTGAGCGACAGGGTCTCTGTCATCCGGTCTTCGGCGCCGCTGCCCCCGGTCTGGTAGCTCGACACCAGCACATTTTCCATGCGCAGCTTGAAATACTCGACCGGATTGTCGCCACCCGCCTTGCGCATGGTGATCTCGGCAAACTCGAAATGGGTCCCGTTTGCGCATCTCAACTGCAGATCGGGCGACGCAAGATCCACCCATTTCGTGATGGCGACATCCTGCACGGAGACCTTGCCACCGCCAAGACCTTCACCCATATGGGCGGTCCCGCTTTGGCTCATGCCGAAGTTCCATGCAAGAATGTCGATCCCGTCCAGCGCCGCAAAAGCCGCATCCTTGGTTTCACCCTTGATGCCGTTTGACATCACGAGGAACATATCAAGAGCCATCGTTCAACTCCTTTCTCGTCACGACCGAAATCCCTTCAAGTCGGACCTTGGTTACTTCTTTTCAAGTTTGGATACCAGGCTCATCCCGATATCCATGCCTTCCATTTGGAAATGGGGCTTGAGGAAGAATTTCCCCACGTAATAGCCCGGATTTTCCTCATCCTCGATGACCTGAACGGTCGCGCCTGCCAGAGGCTTGCGTGCCTTCTCGTTTTCCGTGGCGGTTGCCGAATTGGCCGTCACATACTTGTTGATCCAGCTTTGCAGGTCCTTCTGCAACTGGATCCGGTCCGGGGAAGAACCTATCTTGTCGCGGACCATACATTTCAGATAATGGCTGAAACGCGACACCGCAAAGATATAGGGGATCCGGGCCGACATGTTGTCGGAGGCGGTCGCCAGTTCATCCGCATACTTCTTCGGTCGGTAAAGCGACTGCGCCCCGATGAAGGCTGCCTTGTCCGTATGCTTGCGATGGATCAGGCCGATCAGACCGGCCTTGCTCAACTCGCCTTCGCGCCGATCGGTGATCGAAACTTCGGTCGGGCATTTCATGTCGGTCGCCCCGTCGCCGGTGTCGAAGACATGGGTCGGCAGGTTCATCACCTCGCCGCCAGATTGCACCCCGCGAATGCGCACGGTCCAGCCATATTCCTTGTGCGCGCGCGTGATGTTCGTCGCCATCGCATGGGCAGCGTTCATCCAGGCGTACATTTCGCCGGCATGGCCGTCGGTCTCTTCCTCGAAATTGAATTCCTCGACAACCGAGGTGGAATTCTGGCTGTAGGGTTCCCGCGAAAGGACGCGCGGAAGCGTCAGCGCCACATAACGCGAGTTCTCGGAGTCGCGCAGGCTGTTCCACGCGGCATAATCCGGCGTCTCGAAGATCTCGGACAGGTCGCCCGGGTTGGGCATCTCGGCCCAACTGTCCATCCCCAGAAGCGTCGGCGCCGCTGAGGAGATGAATGGCGCATGGGCAGTTGCAGCGATCTTTCCCAGATCCCGCAGCAAGGCGACATCGCCCGAGGAATGATCGAAATAGTAATCTCCGATCAGGGCACCAAAGGGCTTGCCGCCCATCGTGCCGAATTCTTCCTCGTATATCTTGGTGAAAAGCGGGCTCTTGTCCCATTTCGCACCGGGATAGCGCCGCAGTTCGCTTTTCAGCTCGTCCTTTGACACGTTCATGACATTGACGCGCAAGGTGCTGTCGGTCTCGGAATTGTTGATCGTGTAGGCAAGGCCCCGCCACGCCGATTCCAGTTGCTGGAATTCGGGCGCATGGATGATCGAGTTGACCTGGTCCGACAGCTTCCTGTCGATTCGCGCCAGCATCGCGTCGATCGTGTCAATGACATCCTCGGCGATGACGCTTTCATCGTTGAGCGCCTCGCGGACCAAGGTGACGACAGCATTGTCGACCTCGCGCGCGGCCTCTTCGGTGCGTGGCTTGATCGTCTGGCGGAGGATATCGGAAAACTCGTCAAGCTCGGCCAGCCCTTCGCGGGCAACGACGTCCTGTGCCTGTGTCTCGTTCGCCATCGTGTTTCTCTACCGCCTGTCCAGAATGTTCAGTGATCCCCGGGAGCGCCCCTGACGGGCCCGGTCAAATTCAGCCTTCCTCGTCGCCATCGGCCTTCGAACGTTCGGCAAGTGCCGCCATCAGTTCGGGATCGTTCAGCAACTGGCGAATGTGGTCCTGCGCCTTCGACTTTCCGTTCATGTACCGGGCAAGGTTGGCCAGTTGCTCGCGCGCTTCCAGAAGCTTGCGCAGTGAAGGAACCTGGCGCGCGATCTGTGCGGGACCGAAATCGTCCATGCTCTCGAAGGTCAGGTTCACCCCGATACGCCCCCCCTGATCGGGATCGAGCTTGTTCTCGACGTTGAAGGACAGGCCGGGACGGACGCTGGCAACGTAATCGTCAAGCGTCGACGCCGTCACATCGACGAAGTTCCGCTCCGCCAGTGGTGGCTTTTCGACCGCAGAGGCATTGCCCGACAAATCCGACATGACCCCCAACACGAAGGGTAGCTCAACCATCTTCTGGCTGTCGTAAGGATCTTCGTAGGAAATGTTCACCCGTGGTGGGCGGTTGCGTTTGATGAACTTTGTGGCAGAATCCGACATGACGTACCTCTCCGTCGTTGGCCGCATGAAATCGGCAAAGGGGCAACCTGTCAACGAAAATACCTGCCCTTGAGGGGGCTGGACCCGTTGCCGATCAAGGCGCAGGCACAATGGCCGAAACGATGGCCGAAAAGTCCTTGTCCAGATAGCTGCGCGCCAGTGCCAGCAGCATCGGGATCGGGCTGGCCGGTTCGCGGATCCGGAAGAATTCCTCGACCCCCGCAAGATTGGCGGCAGCTTCGCGCCGGTCGGCGATCTCGATCCCGGCCGCCGGAGGTCCGGAGGACGGAACGGGGTCCGGCATTTCCGCCGCGGCGTTCTGCCCGGCTCCTGCGCCACCGGCCTTCGACAACATGCGAAGCCGCTCCATGTTCAGGACGAAGGCGCCGTTCGGGCCGAAACTGACCGCCGCTCGCGGGGCGGCCTCGGGCAGCAGCAGCTCGATCGCCTCGACAAGGGACTTGCCCACAAGAAGCCGCGCCTGGGTGACCAGCAGCAGCGCCGCCGAAGCCGGTTCGTGCCGCGCGAAATAGGCCTCGATGGCCACAAGCGCCGCCGCCGCGGTGGCCCGGTCGGGGATCGCGGTCCTGGGCAGCGGCGCCATGGCCACCGGACTATCGGCCAGAGGCCCGCCCTCGCCGGCAGCGGGGCTGTCCTCGGGGGCAGCGGCGGCATCGGGGGCGTCATCCCCGGCGGTCTCATTGCCTGTCCAGGGCCACAGGTCGCTGCGGGCCTCGGCTATCAGTTCCTGCATCTGCCGGATCGTATCCAGAGCCGGACGAATCGCGGGCGTGAAGGGCCGCTCCCCGTTCAGCAGGCACCCCTTCATGATGCGGTCAAGCGCCTGGGCCGCACGGGTCAGAAGGGCGTGGTTGCGCTCGACCGCGGCCTTGTTGGGCGGTGTGGACAGGACGCCGGTGATCGTCTCGGGCCTCAGCTCGACCTCGCCCGCGCGCTTTTCGGATTGTCCCGTCGCGGCAAGGTGGCGGCGCAATGTCGCCTCGCCGGCCGCATCCAGCGACAGGTATTGCAGCGGTGCGATGACAAGGACGACATTGGCCAGTTCCTCGATCGCGCCGCGCCGTTCCTGGGCATCCTGCGGATGGGCCGCATCCGGAAAGGCGTGGATCAGTTCCGCCATCCCCTCGACCGCCTCGACAAACCCCTCCAGCCGCCCGGCCAGAATCTGGAACCGGGCCAGAAGCGACAGCAGGCGCAGGTCCCGGCTGCGCCGCAGAAGCGCGACGACGGCCTCCTTCTCGCGCGCGGGCTGGATGGTCCTTGGGTCGAACAGCGTCCCGGGCGTGAACGGGTCGTTGTCGGACTTCAGGCCCGGCGTGAAATACCGCTCGGGCATCCTCGCCTCGGCCTCGAAGTAATAGTCAAGGAAGGCGGGGTCGTCCGCAAGCGAGAGGTCCGGCCCGCAAGGCTGATCTGGGTCGACCGGTTCGGTCAGCCAGTCGAGGCTCATCTCGGATCACTCCCACTCTGACGGATCGCGTGCAGGCTACGGCATCTGCAGGACCGGTCAAGCGCCGTGGCGAAGCTGCGCAAGGCGCGGGGCGCACCGCAGCCCCGGGCCCCGTGACGTGGGGCAGCAAATCCTTGACGTGTCAGACGGAAACCGGAACAGTCGACGGAAGTGTCGCGTGCATCCGCTGTTCGGAGCGGCCGGAAACAGGCGACGGTCTTTGGCGAAGGGAACGGCAGACGCGATGTCGGTGACAGAGGAAGAGGAAAAGACCCGTCCTCCGCTGTTGACCACGCGGTATGAAACCCTGCGAGACCTTTACGTCGCCATCCCGCAGCTTTCCGAACTGACGCTTCTGCGCCCCCGTCCCGACGAGGAGGCCCCGGAATTCCTGCGCCGGCTGCGCCAGTCGCCGACCCCGGAAGAGGCGATCACCTTCTCGGCCTTCGCGGTGCAGCCCAAGATCGCGATCTGGTGGGCGCATGAGTGCCTGCGCAGCCTGCCCCAGTCGCTCAGCCCGCTGGACCGGGCGATGATGGAGAAGGTGGCGGTCTGGATCGGCCGTCCCGAAACCGCGATCCGCCACGAGATCATGCGCGAGGCGCTTTGGGCCCCGGCGCAGTCGCCGGGGGTGTTCCTGGGCCTTGCCGTCGGCTGGTCGGGCGGGTCCATCGCACCCAACGACCCGGCCCCCGTCGCCCCTCACCGGGCGCCGCGGGCGATCAACAGGGCGGTGCTCTCCTGCCTTGCGACCGTGGAACTGCCCAGGCGTCCTGCGGTTCTGTCGCAGTTCATCGATATGGCCGAATCGCTGTTCAAGCTCTATTGACTGGCGTCCGAGCGGCAAGAAACCAAGTCTGGAACAGATGACCCTGACCCTTCGGATCGACAATTACGACCGGCTTCAGGATGGCGGCCCGATCGAGGTGACGATCGACCGGAGCAGCCTTTCGGCAGGCCGTGCCATCGGCATGGACTGGGTCCTGCCCGATCCCGAGCGTCAGATTTCGAAGCATCATTTCGATGTGGCATGGCGGGACGGCGCCTACTGGCTGACCGACCTGTCCACCAACGGCGTCTTCGTCAATGGCCAGCGCTATCGGCTTGACGGGCCGCATCGCCTTGCGCCGGGGGACAGGCTGCAGGTCGGGCCCTATCACATCTCGGTCGCCCTGGGGGCCGGACCGGGCCTGCAGCCGGGCTTCGGCGCGGCGCCGGCCATGCCCCATGGCGGCGGCGGGCTGCAGCAACCCGCGCAGGATTTCGGCGATGACCCCTGGTCGGTCGACTTGCCCGCAGCTCCGCCGATCGACCCCCTGCCCCGCGTGGAACAGCCCGTCCAGCCCGACTTCACCAGCGATTTCATCAGCAATCCCATCGCCCCCGCACCGACACCCGCCTTTCCGGGAATGCCATCCGGGCTGCGGACGGGCGGATTCGGCAGTGACGGGGCCGGGCCGGGGCCGGGCATCGGACTGGACGCGCCCCCGATCGCCGGCTTGGGCGCCGGTCCCGGGTCGGACGCGACGCCGGGGCACGGGCTGGGCCAGGCGGGACTGGGTCAGGGACTGGGTCAGGGACTGGCGCAAGGGCTGGGTTCCGGTCCGGCTGTCGATCCCGCGATGGCGGGGCTGTCGGTCGCGCCGGTTCCCTTTCCCGACCGCGCCCTGCCACCCCACTCGCCGGCCGTCCCGCCAGTCGGGGCCGCAGGGATCACGCCCGACGCCATCGCCCATGTGCCGATGCCCCTGCCAAGCGCACCCCAGCGCCCCGCGCAGGCGGGACAGGTTCCATCGGCACACATCCCGTCCCGGACGGGCCCGGCCCATGGCGCACAGGCCTTTGTCGCGGCCTTCTGCGAAGGGGCCGGGATTGATCCGTCGCGCTATGACAGCGTCGACCCGGTGATCCTCGCCCGCGAGCTTGGCCAGAGCATGCGCAGCACCGTGGCCGAGGTGATGGCCCTGCTGCAGGATCGCGCGACAGCCAAGAAGTTCACCCGCAGCGGCGAACGCACGATGCTGGGGGCGATGGAGAACAACCCGCTCAAGTTCCTGCCCGACACCGAACAGGCTCTGGAAGCCCTGTTCCTTGCCCCGCGCGACGGGTTTCAGGCCGGCAGCAAGGCCATGTCCGAGGCACTGGGCGATGTCCGCCTTCACCAGATGGCGCTTCTGGCGGCAGTGCAGCCGGCCCTGATCAAGCTGCTGGCCGACCTCGAGCCGGAAGAGATCCAGAGCGCTGCCGGCGCGGGGCTTCTGTCGGGGGGCGGCAAGCGGAAGGCATGGGAGACCTATGTCGAACGCTGGGATGCCAAGGTCGCCCGGCACGAAAACGGAATGCTCGACGCCTTCCTTGCCCATTTCGCCGAGGCCTATGCCGCAGCCGTTGCCGCACGCAAGGGCTGAGCCTGTTCCATGACAGTGACCGGGGCGCGCGGGATCCGGCGATCGCAGGTCCGGCCGGTGAACCCCGAACAACAGGCGCGCGCAATTTCATCGGTTGCACGCTGGACCTGGGCGGCACGTCACCGCAGATCGTCTTTGCGGATGCCGATCTGGACCGCGCGCTGCCGGTGCTTGTCAATGCGATCGTCCGGAACGGCGGCCAGACCTGTTCGGCCGGAAGCCGCGTCCTGATCCGGTCGACCATCTGGGACAGGGTGATCGGGCTGCTCGCCGAACGATTTGCCGCGCTGACCGCCGCGCCGGGCGAACGGGACGGCCCCCTGGGGGGCATGATCTCGGCCCGTCAACGCGACAGGGTACAGGGCTGTATCGACAGGGGGCGGCACCGGATGGCCCCAGTGACTGGCCCAGTGACTGGCCCAGTCACTGGCCCCCATCCCGGATCACAAGCCGTCCCGCCAGTTCGCCCAACCGGATCGTGTCGTCGGTGCCGGCCCCGTGGGCATCGTCGCACAGGATGCGCAATGTCCTGAACCCGGCCGCGCGCGCCTTTTCAAGGGCGGCAGCTTCCCTCTCGCACAGGCTTTCGAAGATCCGATCCCCGGACGAGGTCATCATGACCGCGATGGTCGGCAGATTGACGATGCCGCCGATCCCCTCAGCCCGCAGCCGGTCGAAGACATCCTCCATCCTTCGGAACGGATCGGACAGGCAGACCCCGGCGAAATCCGGGGGTCGGACAGCGCGCGGGTCGGGCGAGCGGACCAGAGACCGGCCGATCGCCACCCGCTGCCTCTGCCCCCCCGAAAGGTCGGAGGGGCGGCGGTCAAGATAGGGTTCAAGCTGCAGCAGCCGGGCGATTTCCTCGGTCCGGGTGGCGATCTGGGCCTTGGGCATCCGCGCGACCTAGAGCGAGAAGCCGATGTTCTGGCGCACGGTCATGTGGGGGTAAAGCGCGTAGGACTGGAACACCATCGCGATGCCGCGCCGGTCGGGGGCAACGTCCGTCACCTCGCGCCCGGCGATGTGAATCGTGCCCGCCGTGACCGTCTCAAGCCCCGCGATCATGCGCAGGAGCGTGGACTTGCCGCAGCCCGAGGGGCCGAGAAGGGCGCAGAATTCGCCATTCTCGATCGCCAGTTCGAGGTCGTGCATGACCTTGATCGCGCCGAACTGCTTGGAGACGTTGCGGATCTCGACATGGGACATGGGTCAGGTCCCCTTGCCGGCGCTGGAAAGGCTTTCGCGCAGCCAGACCTGCATCACGTTCGGGCCGCGGTTGTTCCACAGGAAATAGGGGATCGCGGTCATGGTGACGGGCTTTGTCCGGGGCGGCGCGGTCTTGTAGAGCGCATCGCCCCAATCGGCTGTGTCCACCGCCAGCGCCTCGGCCCGGATCGCGGGGATGCCGTCGAAGATGTCGAGCCGCGCCTCGGTCAGCCTCGCGTCGCGGGGCAGCGAGAGATGGGCCACTTCGGGCGTGTCGGCGGCCTCGACGCAATAGACAAGCGGGCCGCGGCGCAGGGCCACCCGGCCCCGGTCGGCCGCCACCTCGGGATGGGCCCAGACGCGTTCGGCCGGCATCGGCAGGTCGAGCGTCACCCGGTCGCCGTCCTGCCATTCGCGATCCAGCCGCAGATAGCCCTTCTCGGGCGTGGCGGCGACGGGTTCGCCGTTCACGGCCGCCGCCGCGCCCTGCGCCCAGTCCGGAATGCGCAGCGCAAGGGTGAAGCGTTGCGGCGCGGCAAGGCCGACGACCGTTTCGATCACCCCGTCGTAAGGATAGCCGGACCGTTCGGTCAGATGGACCTTCGCCCCGTCCACCACCAGATCGGCATCGATCCCGCCGTAGACATGCATGGCCACCAGCCCCGGCCCGGTCGAGCAGAAATACCCCGCGACCGAGGCCACGATGCGCGAGACATTCATCGTGCAGCAGGGGCAGGGATGCCAGTGCCAGCGCCGGTGCGACCCGTCGCTTTCCAGCGGATTGTCGTAGAAATAGGTGTCGCCCTGCCGCGACAGGCCCACAAGCGCGCCGTTGAACAGCGCCCGTTCCATCACGTCGCCATATTGCCCGTCGAGGTCGAGGTCTAGCATCCGCCGCGCCCAGAACACCATCGCGACCGAGGCGCAGGTTTCCGCATAGGCGGTGCCGTTGGGCAGGTCCCAGTCCCTGGTGAAGCCTTCGTTGCTGGCCGAGGGGCCGAAGCCGCCGGTCACATACATGCGCCTGTCCACCACATCGGACCAGAGCGCGCGGCAGGCCTCGGCAAGTTCGGCATCGCCGGTTTCGGCGGCAAGGTCGGCCATGGCGGTATACATGTACATCGCCCGCACCGCATGGCCCACGACCTTGCGCTGCTGGCGCACGGGCAGGTGCGACTGGTTGTATTCCAGCGTGCCCTGATGCCAGTCGGCCATCGTCTCGCCCCGGGCCTCCATCTCTTGCATGAAGTAGTGGGGCTCTTGTCCGCGCTGGTCGATGAAATAGCGGGCGAGGTCGAGGTGCTTCTGCTCTCCGGTCGCGTGATAGAGGCGGATCAGGGCGATCTCGATCTCCTGATGGCCGGGATAGCCTTTGCGCTTGCCCTCTTCGGGGCCGAACATGGCGCGGATGTGGTCAAGATACCGCTCCATGATATCGAGAAGCCGCCGCCGGCCGGTCGCCTGCCAAT
>JAFIEN010000117.1 GCA_020832515.1 Rubellimicrobium sp.
AGGCAGTAGCTTAACTCAGCCGGAAATCTGTCCAAGGATCGGGGAGTAGCTCAGATGAATACCATTGACAGTGTGTCTGAGGTCACTTATCCATGGCTCAGACATCCTGTCAAAGGTTATCGTCATGACTCAGGAATTCACGATCCAGCAGCTTGCGGACGCCGCGCAACTGACCCGCTACCAGGTCGAGGCCTGGATCTCGCGCGGTCACTTCAAGCCGGAGAACCCGGTCGAACCAGGAAAGGCGCGAAAGTACACCTACAAAGATGCCCTCAACCTGAGTGTGTTGGCAGATTTCAGCCGTCTCGGGCTCGCGCCGACGGTGGCCTCGATGCACACGGCAAATCTCTTCGGCTACCACGGCGAGGACTCTCTTCTGGTGATCTGTCAGGGCCCGGCGCGGGTGTCGGAGACCATCGAATTGGTCGATGAGGACGGCGAGATCGATCACACCTTCGGCCACATTACGCGCCCGTCCGAACTGTGGCGCATCGTCGAAGATCGCGACATCCGTTCCTTCGCGGCCATCAACCTCGGCCACACCGAACGGCGCGTGAAGAAGACCCTCGGCATCGCCTGACGCCGAAATCGACAATCGGAGGACAACATGGAAACGGAAATGCGGGCTGGACCCGCCACAGGAGAGGCTTGCCCGACGCTGGCCGATGATCTGCTGCGCGGTGCCGATGCCATCGCGATCTTCATCTTCGGCAACGCAAAGGCACGCCGGAAGGTCTATTACTACGCGAGCGAGGCCAAGGCGCGGATGCCGACCTTCCGTATGGGCAATGTCATCTGCGCCCGGAAATCCAAACTCCTGGAGTGGATCGAGGTGCTGGAGGGCGACACCCATGCATGACACCCCCATCCAGTTCACCGGCGCTCTACTCGAACGGCTGAAGACCAAGGTCATCGAGAAGGCCCCGCATCTGCTGCCCATCGTCCTGGCGATCCGCGATCACGGTGTCGGCTTCCTGGTGATCCCCCAGCGCGCGACCGGGCTCGACCGCGGCCTTGACCTGCTGGAACGACCCTTCATCGTCATGGTGGGCGACGACACCGACTGCGCGCTCGGCCCCGATCAGTATGACATCGCTGCGCTCGACCGGCTGATCGGCATGGCCGACGGCGTCGCGATCATCTCCTGTGAACCGCCACCCGAGGCCTATTCGAGCATCGCCCTGATGGCGATGGCGCATCGCAACGGGCTGATCATCGAGACCCGGCCCGAGCAGGAGATCGCCTGGACCAACCGCGTGCAGGCGGTCTGCCCCGAAATGCCGATCCTGTTCTGCACCGTGAAGGGGCCGCGCCAATGACAGTGCAGGAGCAGCCCCTCGACTTCAACGGCACGCCGCCCGGCACCCGCGCCCGCGCCGCCACCCGCATGTCCGTCGCCCAGCTGGCCGACATGCTGAACGACCGTGTTGCGGACCTGGCCCGCGAGTTGCTCGGCGAACCGAACCGGGAACTTTCCAGCGCGCAGCAGCTGCGGTTCGGCACCAAGGGCAGCGTCGCCGTGGAAATCGACGGCGCAGACAAGGGCTGCTGGTACGACCATGAACATGGCGCTGGGGGCGCGGCGCTGGAACTGATCGGCTATCGCCTGCGCCTGGACGACAAGGCCGCGTGGGACTGGGCGCGGTCCTGGCTGGGCGAACCCGACGCCAGTCCGTCCTGGACAGCGACGCCGCCCGCGTCGTCCGCGCGTTCCGCCTCGGGCTCGGCCGGGCCGAAGGAGCCGACGCCCGAGGAACGCGCCGAGAAGGTGGCCGAGATCGTGCGCCGCAGCGAGAGCCTCGTATCGACGCCGGTGCCCGCCTACCTGCGCCATCGCGGGATCACCGCCACGCCGCCGGACTGCATCCGCTATCGCCAGTATGCCTACCGCCAGTTCGGCGCGATGGTCGCGCTCGCCACCGACGAGGCAGGCGAGGTGCTGGCGGTCCAGCAGGTCTATCTGACGGCCGAGGGGCGGAAGGCCCCGGTCAAGGTGGTCAAGCGAACCAACAAGGCCGTGGAGGGCTGGGCCGAACGCGCCGCTGTGCGCCTCCCCGGCCGCGAACCTCTGGTGCTATGCGAGGGCGTTGAGACGGGACTTTCCGTTTGGCAGGCGACCGGACAGGAGACCTGGGCCTGCCTCGGCATCTCGAACATCGGCCGCGCGCCGGTGCCCGAGAACGCCACGGTGATTATCGTGCGCGACGGCGACCTGCCCGGCAGCAAGGCCGAGGGCCAGATGGGCAGCGCCGCGAGCCAGCTTGTGCGCCGCGGCATGACCGTGCTGATCGCCAAGCCGCCCGAAGGACAGGCTCGCCCGCGAGGGCGAGGCGGCCGTGCGCAATCGCATCGAGGCGGCCAAACGCTTCCGCGCCGAAGACGCCGACGCCGAGCGCAAGCGGCTCTACATCGGGTCAGACGTGGAGATCGCCAGGCGCGTGCGCGAGGATCTGACCGAACGCCACGGCCGCATCGTCCATGCCGATGGCGAATTCTGGCGCTATGGCGGCACCCATTGGGAAGCGATTCCCGACCACGAGTTGCGGCTGCCGGTTCACGCCTATGACGGCGCCGGGTTCGAGACACCCGCAGGCGAGCCCTCGAACGTCAAGCTGACGCAGACCCGTGTCAATTCCGTGCTCAACGAATGCGCCGCGCTCTGCGCCGAGCCGGGATACTTCGACGCCCCGCCCGCTGGCATCAACTGCGCGTCGGGATTCATCCGCTTCGATGCGGAGGGGACGCCTCACCTCGAACCCCACCATCGCCAGAATCGCTGCCGCCACACCCTGCCCGGCCGCTGGCAGCTTGGCGCCTCCAGCACGCCGCCCGCTGGCTCGCTGCTCGCCAGGCTGCTGACCGGCAGCTTCAAGTGCGACCCAGAGGCCGAGGCCAAATGCTCCCTGCTTGCCGAGGTCTGCGGTGCCGCGGCGCTGGGCTACGCCACCCGGCTGATGCAACCGCGCGCGGTGGTGCTGCATGGCAAGACCGCCGAGAACGGCAAGAGCCAGATGCTCGAACTGGCCCGCGGCCTCCTGCCCGTCAACGCCATCTGCTCGGTCCCCGCCTCGAAGATGGGCGACGAGCGGCATGTGATCGGGCTGGTGGGCAAGCTGCTGAACGCCTCCGACGAGCTCTCACCCGAGGCCATCGCATCCGACACCTTCAAGGCCGTGGTGACCGGCGATCCCATCGAGGGGCGCGACGTCTACAAGAGCCGGGTCGAGTTCCGCTCCGTGGCGCAGAACCTCTTCGCCGCGAACCAGCTGCCAAGCTTCAAGGGCGGCGTGGACCGGGGCGTGCAGCGGCGCCTGCTGCTGATCCCCTTCACCCGCTCGATCCCGCTGGACGAGCGCATCGAGGACATCGGCAAGCGCATCGCCGCCGAGGAACCGGACCTGCTGCTGGCATGGGCGGTGGAGGGCGCGGCGCGGCTGATCCGCCAGCGCAACTTCGCCATCCCGCAGGGCTGCCACAACGCCCTCCTCGAATGGGTGCTGAGCGAGGATCCCATCGCCGCCTGGATAGATGCCTGCGTGTCGGTCGTGCCCATCGTGAACGGCGGGCCGATGCTGGCGACGCGCGATGCACACCTGCGCTTCCAGAACTGGGCGCTGGGCGAAGGCTACAAGCCCGAGAAGCTGCCCGCCATCAACGGCTTCGTCCAGCGCGTGCAGGCCCGTGTCGCGGGGATCCAGCACAAGCGCACGAAGGAGGGGCGGTTTTTCATCGGCCTCGCGGTGACGCACTGGTGACGCACTGGTGACGCACCAAACCGGCTTTCTGGCCCCTAACCCATTGAGAGTGTTGAGATAACGCACTTCGGCTCAGATATTTCGATAAGGGGGGAAACTCACTCCCCAACGATCATCACTTTCCCCCTACATGGAAAGGTTGCCGGGGCAAGTGCGTCATCTCAACACTTTCAACGGCTTAAGCCTGAGATCGCGTCATCCTTGCGTCACCGGTGCGTCACCCGAGGCGCTGAGCCCGCCCGCCCGAGGCGGCGTCAAGCGGGAAGGATCGGGAAAGCGGCGGTTCCTCCCGGGCCGATCCGTATGTGGGGGAGCGCAGCGCATGACCCCGCCAGCGTCAGGGGGCGGAAATGACTAAACTCTACAGCCACGAGACCAAGACCGCCTTCGCCGCCCGCGTCGGGCTGACCAAGGGCCGCATCTCGCAGCTGGTGGCCGAGGGGCTGCCGGTGCGCGCGGACGGACAGATCGACGTGGCGGTGGGGCTGGCATGGATCGAGAACAACCTCGATCCTGCGCGGCGCAACAGGGGCGGTGCTGTCGCCGCGTCCCGCGTCTCCACCACGCTGGCCGAGGCGAAGCGGCTGCATGAGATCGTGAAGGTCCAGCGCGCGAAGCTGGCCTATGAGCGCGAACAGGGCCAGCTGGTCGAAACCGCCGCCGCCACCCGCACGGTGTTCGCGCGCGCCCGCGCCGAACGCGACGCGCATCTGGCGTGGGTGCAGCGCACGGCACCGCTGCTGGCGGCCGAGCTCGGCGCTGATCCCCGCGCCACATTTGCCGCCCTCGACCGGATGATGCGCGAGCATCTCGAACATCTGGCCGATCTGCCGCTGGGGAGTTTTGGCGATGGTGCCTGAGATCGATCTTGCCTAGCGGCGCGGCATCCGCCCCGAACCGCCGATCCCGGTCTCGGACTGGGCCGACCGCCACCGCATCCTGCCGCCGACCTCGGCGGAGCCCGGCCGCTGGCGCACGGATCGGACGCCCTACCTGCGCGCCGTGATGGACGCGCTCTCGACGGCGAGCCCCAACGAGCGCGTCGTGCTGATGAAGGGCGCGCAGACCGGCGGCTCGGAGGCGGGGCTGAACTGGCTGGGCTACATCATCCAGAACGCGCCCGGCATCGCCATGCTGGTGATGCCCTCGCTCGACATGGTGCGCCGGAACACCACAGTCCGCATCGACCCGCTGATCGAGGCGACGCCCGCGCTGCGCGAGCTGGTCGCCGCGCCCCGCTCCCGCGACGCCGGGAACAGCCTGTTCCGCAAGTCCTTCCCCGGCGGACAGCTGGTGATGACCGGCGCCAATTCAGCTGTCGGCCTCCGCTCCACGCCGGTCCGGTATCTGTTCCTGGACGAGGTGGACGGCTATCCCGGCGACGCCGATGGCGAGGGCGATCCCGTCGATCTGGCGATCCAGCGCACCGCCACCTTCCGCGGGCGGCGCAAGATCTACATGGTCTCGACGCCCACGCTGAAGGGCCATTCCCGCATCGAGGCCGCCTTCGAGCACAGCGACCAACGATGCTACCACGTCCCCTGCCTGCATTGCGGCGACATGGCGCCGATCACCTGGGCACGCATCCGCTGGCCGGAGGGGCGCCGCGACGAGGCGCATCTGGTCTGCGAGGCCTGCGACGGCATCCATCACGAGCACGAGAAGCCCCGCCTGCTTGCCGCGGGCGAGTGGCGCGCGACGGCCGAGGGCGACGGCCGCAACGCGGGCTTCCATCTCTCCGCGCTCTATTCGCCGTGGGAGACATGGGCCGAGATCGCTGCCGAGCACGGCCGCGTGCGCAAGGACCCACCCCGCCTGCAGGTCTGGGTGAACACCAAGCTGGGCGGGTCCTGGGAGGATCAGGCGGGCGACACCGTTCCCGCCGACCCGCTCATGGCTCGGCGCGAGGACTGGGGCGAGGCGCTGCCCGCCTCCGTCGCCGTGCTGACCGCGGGCGTCGACGTGCAGGGCGACCGGATCGAGGTGCAGATTGTCGGCTGGGGTCGCGACGAGGAGGCGTGGGTGATCGACTACCGCGTGCTCTGGGGCGACCCGTCCGGGCCGCGGCTCTGGGCCGACCTCGACATGGTGCTGCAGGCGACCTTAGCGCATCCCGCGGGGCTCGACCTCCCCATGCGCGCGGCGGACATCGACACCGGCGGCAACCACAGCAAGATGGCCTACGAATTCTGCCGCACCCGCCTCGCCCGCTGCATCTGGGCGATCAAGGGCCGGGGCGGGCCCGGCATCCCCGTCTGGCCGCGCCGCCCCACCCGGACGAACAAGGGCAAGATCCCCCTGTTCATCGTCGGCGTGGACGCGGTGAAGGATGCGATCTACGCCCGCCTGAAACTGACCGAGCCCGGCCCCGGCGCCATCCACTTCCCCCACCGCCTCGACGCCGACTATTTCCGACAGCTGACCGCCGAGCGCGTCGTCACCCGCTTCGAGCGCGGACGCCCCATCCGCTCCTGGCAACCCAAGCGCGACGGTGAACGCAACGAGGCCCTCGACACCTTCGTCTACGCCCACGCCGCTCTGCACGGCCTCATCAGCATGGGCCTCAGGCTGAACGAGGAGGTGGAGGGGGCGGCGTCCGAGCCGGCGCGCACGGATGGAGCGGCTGCGGGGGTGATCCGGTCTGCGTGGATGCGCACCCTATGAGCGATCCGCCTTCGAAGCTAGGTGGTCTAAGCCACTGCTCTCCGGTAGGACTGAATGCACCGCCACGAAAGACGAAGTTGAGCAGATTGATGGACATCGTTAGCCCAGAGCAGCGGAGCCGCATGATGGCAACTGTCCGCTCGAAGAACACCCGGCCCGAGCTGCTCCTTCGGCGAGGGCTCCACGCCTTGGGGTACCGATATCGGCTTCACCGTCGTGAGCTTCCCGGCACACCCGATCTCGCCTTCCCCGGCCGACATGCCGTGGTCTTCGTGAATGGCTGCTTCTGGCACGGGCACGATTGCCCCGCCGCAAGGCTGCCGAAGACGAGGACCGATTTCTGGCGCGAGAAGATAGAGAGCAACAGATCCCGTGACGCAAGGAACCTTGAGCGTCTCGAACATCTCGGCTGGAGCGCCCTTGTGGTCTGGGAGTGTGAACTGCGCTCCGGGGACGCAGTCATGGCGGTCGCGCGTTGGCTGGAGCTCGCCGGGACGCACAAGATGTTGCCAGATTCTTCGTTAGCAGATACTTAATCTGGGAGTGACACTGTGAGCCATGACCATGGAGCGTAAAAGCATCAGCGTAGTCGACCTGTTTTCTGGAGCAGGTGGCATGTCCTATGGGTTCAAAGCTCACGGGGCGTTCAAGGTAATCGGCGCAGCTGATGCGGAAATTGGAAAGCCGACCGCTGGTAACGGCCGCCTTCAGTGCAACACGACCTACCGAAACAACATCGGAATCTATCCCAAGAGGGTCGATCTTGCCGACATAGCGGCGGAAGAAATCCGTGAATGCCTCGGCATCGGCGATACGGAGGTAAATGTATTAAGCGTCTGTCCGCCATGCACCGGCTTCAGCCGCACCAATCCGCAGAATCATCTTCGCGATGACCCTCGGAATAGTCTGGTTTCCAAGGCGGCCGACTTCGCGATGGCTCTGGATGCCGACGTCGTAGTGATGGAGAATGCTCGCGAATTGATCCGCGGCAACTTTTTGCATCACTACCGCGCCCTTCGGGAGCGCCTCGAGGACAGAGGCTACAATGTCTTCGGCAGGAGCTACATGCTCAATCGCTTTGGACTGCCTCAGATCCGAGAGCGCTCGATCATCATTGCGGCGAAGGAGAACCTCCCGCTCTACACGCTGGAGAGCATGTGGGATGGCTGGGCCGTCAAAGAGGACGCCAAGACAGTGCGCAGGGCGCTTTCGGTCGCTGCGCGAGCCAAGAACGCAGATCATCGTTTCCCAGGATTTGCATCGGATGAGGTAAAGCGGCGGATCGAGGCCATTCCGAAGAATGGTGGCTCATGGATAGATCTCTTGAAGCATCTAGACGCCGATTACCTGATGACCGGCTCGATGAAGCGCATAGTGTCGGCGGGACGCTTGGGCTCTTACCCCGACGTTTATGGTCGGATGGCGTGGGACAAGCCCGCTCCGACGATCAAGCGCGAATGTGCGCACATCGGAAACGGGCGATATGCTCATCCCGAGCAGGATCGTCTTTGTTCGATAGTTGAAATGGCGGTGCTGCAGGGCTTTCCCCATAATTATCGCTTCAACGGGGCAACTCTTGCGAACATCTATCGACATATCGGAGATGCCGTTCCTCCCCTGATTTCCTATCAGCTTGCGCATTTGTGCCGCTGGATCCTGACGAACGAGCAACCTGGCATGCAGGAACTCGTCCTTGCGGGCACGAGCCTGAAATCGACGGACTTCGTCCGGGAGGCCGCCTGAATTGACCTTGGACGAGACAGAGCGACGGTATGTCGAGGAGTTGCTGTCTGCCATGCGGGGACCGTGCGAAGCGCAGTTCCCTGATGCCTCTACGCTGATTTCCGAGGAGTTCGCGAACGAATTCCGAGCAACCCTGCTCATCCACCACTACTTCCTCAAAGCGCCACTGGCGATGACGTCTTTCGAGGCGGCATTCGTCCGTGCAGCAAGGGCAGCCGGCCACACGGTGAACCCGGCCCCAGACGGCCAACGTTTCTGGGACGTTGAGGTAGACGGCAAGCGTATCAGCTTGAAATCGACGGCGGCGGCCAACCTTCGTGTAGGCCTGCTACACATCTCGAAGCTATGCGAGGCGGCTTGGATCCAGGACATGCGGAGCGCAGCTCTGCGTGAAGATGCGACCAAGCGCTTGTTCGCGGAATACACTGGCGCGGTGGACAGCATTATTCAGCTTCGCCTTTTCAAGAACCGCGCCTTCTACGAGCTGGTCGAGATACCCACCGACATCCTCGCTCAGGTTGCCGACGTGCCGCGCGCAGAGTTCGCGCCCGATGGTCCGACCATCGGAATCCCGGTTGGCAAGAATCCTCCTGACTTCACTCTCAAGCTCGATCGGTCTGACGCGAAAGTCACGCTGGCCAACATCAACAAGAACGTCTGCACCGTACTCGGGACGTGGCAACTCCAGGTCGAATAGTTCCCAAACATTCCCAATAGCTTGAGGATCCGTTTCGGGCGATTCTCCCGCCCATGCGGACCTTCCTCCATCGCCTTCTCGGCCTCGAGCGCACCCGCGCCTTCGACGCTGCGGGTGGCGGGCGACGTTGGGAGGGGGCGCGGACGGTCGACGGGCTGAACGCGGCGATCCTAGCGGGCGCAGCCACGGCGGCGAGGCGGGCCGGGTGGTATGCGCGGAACAACCCGTGGGTCGCCGCGGCGGTGGACAGCCTAGTCGGCAATGTCGTCGGCGCCGGGATCAAGCCGCAGTCCACCCATTCCGACCGGGCGGTGCGCGAGCGGCTGCAATCGCTCTGGGTACGCTGGACCGACCATGCCGCCCCGGACGGGCCGGCCGATTTCTACGGGCTGCAGGCCATGGCCGTGCGCGCGATGGTCGAGAGCGGCGAAAGCTTCGCTCGCCTCCGCGTGGCCAGCGACGCCGCCAGCATTCCCCTTCACCTCGAGCTTCTGGATCGCGAGCAGGTTCCCATGGACCTGCACCGCGAGATCGGCGGCGGGGCGCGGATTCGCGCCGGCATCGAGTTCGATGCCGCCGGTCGCCGGGTCGCCTGCCGGGTCTTGTCTTCCCGTCCGGGTGATCCGCTGGGGTCTCTCCGCATGGACCCGCTTCGCGTCCCCACCGCCGATTGCCTGCACCTGTTCAAACCGCTTGCGGCAGGCCAGCTGCGCGGGATCACCTGGCTCGCGCCGGTCTTGCTGCGGCTGCACGAGCTCGACCAGTTCGAGGACGCCGCGCTGGTGAAGGCCAAGGTGGCGGCGCTGTTCACCGGCTTCATCACCTATCCCGACGGCACGGCGGGCGGGCTTTCCGGCACCAACATCGGCGGCGCGCTGACCGTGGGCATGGAGCCCGGCAGCCTGATCCCGCTGCCGCCCGGCACCGACATCCGCTTCTCGAACCCGACCGAACACGATGCCTATGCGCCCTTCGTGAAGAACCACCTGCGCGCAGTCGCCGCCGGACTGGGCCTGCCCTACGAGCTGGTTTCGGGCGACCTGGAGGGCGTGACCTATTCCTCAATCCGCGCCGGGCTGATCGAGTTCCGCCGCCGGGTCGAGCAACTTCAGCACAACGTGGTCGTGCACCTGTTCTGCCGCCCGGTCCGGGAACGGTTCGTGCGGCTCGCGGTGCTGACCGGCGATCTGCCCGCGCGGGACTTCGACCGGAACCCGGACGCCTACCTGGGGTGCGAATGGCTGCCGCCGAAGTTCGATTACGTCGATCCGATGAAGGACGTCCAGGCCGAGATCATGGCGATCGGCGCGGGACTCAAGAGCCGGTCCCAGGCGATCTCCGAGCGCGGCTACGACGCCGAACAGGTGGATGCCGAGATCGCCGCCGACCGCGAGCGCGCGGAGGGGCTGGGGCTCGCCTTTGGCCAGACCGCCGCGCCTCAGCAGAAGGAGGCTGCCGATGGCTGAGACCGAGATCGCGCTTTCCACGCCCATGGTGCCAATGGGCCGGTCAGCAGAAACCGTCCAGGACGGAAACGGTTTCCTGACCCGCCGCGCGACGTTCGCGCCTGCAACGGCCGATCCGGAGGCCCGCACCGTCGAGGTGGTCTGGTCCACCGGCTCCCCGGTGCGCCGCCGCGACATGGCGGGTCCATACATCGAGCGGCTCAGCCTCGATCCAAAGGCGGTGGACCTCTCGCGCCTCGAAGGCGCCAGCGTCCTCGATGCGCACCGACAGACAGCTGTGCGCGACGTGCTGGGCTCTGTCCGCAGCGCCAGCGTCGACGGCAAGCGCGGTACGGCGCTCGTCCAATTCTCGGCGCGCCACGAGGTGGAGCCTGTCTGGCAGGACGTGCTGGCGGGCATCCTGCGGCACGTCTCGGTCGGGTACTCGGTCGAGGACTGGGCCGAGACCACCGAGAACGGCGCGCGCGTGCTCACCGCCGTGCGCTGGACCCCGCACGAGATTTCCCTGGTGCCGACGCCCTCCGACCCCGGCGCCCATATTCGCATGGAGACAGAGATGACCGACACTACGACCCGAGAGGCCGCCGACACGGCGCCCATCACCGAGACCCGCGCCGCAGCGAATGCCGAGATCCGCTCCATCGCTCGCATCGCGGGGCTCGACCAGTCCTGGATAGACGGCCAAATCGACGGAGGCGCCGATCCCGACACCGCCCGCCGCGCGGCCTTCGAGGCGCTGGCGAGCCGCAGCGCACCTGCGAGCCGCAGCGAGCAGGTCCGCGTCGAGATGGGCGACAGCCACGACGATCCTGCCCCGCGGGCTCGGCAGATGGCTGAGGCCCTCTATGCGCGGATCAACCCGCACCACGAACTGAGCGAACCCGCCCGGCGCTATGCCTATGCCACGCCCGTTGACATGGCTAAGGAACTGCTGACGCTGCGCGGCGAGTCCACGATGGCGCTGTCGTCTGCGAGCCTCGTGACCCGCGCGCTGCACACCACCTCCGACTTCCCGATCATCCTAGGGGACACGGTAGGCCGCGTCCTGCGCGACGCCTATCAGGCCGCGCCCTCGGGCATCCGCCGCCTCGGCCGCCAGACCACGGCGCGCGACTTCCGCGCGGTGAACAAGATCATGCTGGGCGAAGCGCCGCTGCTGGAGAAGCTCAACGAGCACGGCGAGATCAAGGCCGGGACCATGG
>JAFIEN010000118.1 GCA_020832515.1 Rubellimicrobium sp.
CCCCCCCCCCCCCCCCCCCCCCCCCCCCCCCCCCCCCCCCCCCCCCGCGCGGCCGACACGGACACACCCGCCGACCGCGCAGGCATGACCCCCTTCACCCCCGCCCCCCGAAACCTGATCACGGATGTCGCAGGCCTGCGCGTCGGCAATGCCAGCGACGCGCGCCTCAAGTCCGGCGTGACGGTGCTCACCGCCGCCGCCCCCTTCACCGCCTCTGTCCATGTCATGGGCGGCGCGCCCGGCACGCGCGAGACCGATCTGCTGGCCCCCGACCGAATGGTCGAGGCGGTCGATGCCATCGTCCTGTCGGGCGGCTCGGCCTTCGGGCTCGATGCCTGCTCGGGCGTGTCCGATGCGCTGCGCGCCGCCGGCCGCGGCTTTCCTGTCGGCCCGGCCCGTGTGCCGCTGGTCCCCGGCGCCATCCTGTTCGACCTGCTCAACGGCGGCGACAAGGGCTGGACCGACAACCCCTATCGCGCGCTTGGCCGCGCCGCCTGCGAGGCAGCCGCCGCCGACTTCGCCCTGGGCAGCACAGGTGCGGGCACCGGCGCGCTGACGGCGGTCCACAAGGGCGGGCTTGGATCGGCCTCCTGCGTTCTCGAAAGTGGCATCACCGTCGGCGCTCTGGTTGCGGTCAACCCGGTGGGCAGCGTGACCTGCCCGGCCAGCCGCCACTTCTGGGCCGCCCCGTTCGAGCAGGGCCGCGAATTCGGCGGCCTCGGCCCCGATCCGCGTGGCGGCCTTTCAGGTCTGTCCGAAAGCCTCAAGGCCGGACTTGCCGGGTTGGGAGCGGATACCGCGGCCGCCAACACCACCATCGCCATCGTCGCGACAGATGCGATGCTGACCAAGACCCAGTGCCACCGCCTTGCCGTCGCGGCCCATGACGGCATCGCCCGCGCCGTGGTCCCGGCCCATACACCCCATGACGGCGATCTCGTCTTTGCCGTCGCGACCGGCTCTCGCCCGGCAACGGCAGTCCATCCTGTCCTGATCGGCCATGCCGCGGCACTTTGCCTGAGCCGCGCCATCGCCCGCGCGGTCTATCTTGCGACCCCGGCCCCTGGTGACCTGTTGCCGACCTGGAGCGACAGCTGACACAGAGACACCCCCCGCAGGCTGGGTAAACCGGCCTCTTCCCGCGGCCAGGTCTATCTTGGCGGCTTCGGCCGCCATGTCGCCAGCCAGCGCGACACGCCCTCGCGGCGTTCGTCGATGGCGGCATCGATGCTTGCCACCTTCGGCTGCACCCGGTTGCGGAAGAACCGACGCAGCCGCACAGCAAGTGCACCAAGGATCGCGAACAGCACCGTCAGGAAGATGATGTTGAACCAGGGGATCAGCACCTCGTCCCGGCTTTCCGCCTCCCGGATCGACACGAGGTTGGGAAACACCGACAGCCACGGCAGGCGCCAGCCGTAATAGGTCACCACGGCCCATCTTTCTTCCTCGCCGGGGCGGCTGATCAGGTTGTTCGCCCGCGCCTGCACATCCGAGGAATTGTACTTGAAGTAGGGTGGCCAGATGAAACCGGTGTCTTCGTTGCGGAAGACGATGACCTCTCCGTCGCGCCGAAGCGCATCGACGAACAGCACGTCCCTCTGCACCGCTCCGGCCTGCACGTTCGAGCCCACATCGGGCGAGGCCCAGAAGATCGAATTCTCGCCGAACTGCACGATCCGGTTGAAGGTGCGCGTGACCTGCACCACGTCGCGGCTGGGCAGCGTGTAATGCAGGAAGGCCCCGAACACGAGCGCCACGGTGATCGCAAGTGCCCACAGGAGATAGCGCATCCGGCCGCCTTCCTTAATTGCTGTGATTCACAATATAGATGATCGTGCCGATCACCACCACCGGGACGACATAGACCCCGAGGATCATCCTGCGCCTGAGCGAACCGCCATAGGCGTCCAGCCCCGCGCGCACAAAGGCACGGCGGTCCCCGACCATGCCTTCCTCGACCCAGCGCCGTTCAAGCCGTTCGCGTTCCCGCGCCCGGGCATAGAGCGACAGGCAGATATAGACGACCGTCAGGATGACGAAACCCATCACGACCAGTCGCATGAATGCAAACATCTACCGTCTCCTGACCGCGCCCCAGGGGCCGACGCGGCCGATCATCTCGTCGCTGGCGCCACCGGCGGCGAACCATGGCCCGGTGGCCGTCGCCTCGTCCGGTTCCTGCATCGACAGTTCGGCCCCGAACAGGGCATCCCGCGTCCCGGCCTTGTCCACCATGTATTCGCGATGCAGAAAATCGGCAACATAGGCCTGCTTCGCCTCGGGCCATGTGCGGTAGGCGGTGTAGAAGGCTTCCTTGTGGCAGATGAAAAGCTGGCGCACATCAAGCGGCGAAAGCTCTGCCAGCAGCATGTTCACCAGATCGGCATCCGGCCCCCGCGTCGCGCGCAGTGTGTAGAAATAGGCCGGGTGATCCGAGGTGATGGTCGGCCAGGCGCCATCCTCCTCGGCCCAGCGCACCAGCGCGGCCAGCCCCTGCCACTCGGGCGGAAGATCGGCCCCGTAGCGCCGGCCAAGGGCGCGCAGATCGCGCCGGGTCGCGCCTTCCAGCTTTTCGCCCTTGAGGCTGGCGACCTCGGCCACGATGAAATCCATCTTCTGGCGCAGGATCGCGACCGCATCCACCCCGCGCGCCTTGACGATGGGTTCGACCAGCCGGTTTTCGTCAAGAAACCGCGCCACGGCATTGGTCTGCCGGAAGGGGATCACCGTCAGGTCGCGGATCTTGCGGGTGCCCTTGCGATCCTCGACCGAAATGATCGCGGGCTTGTCGACACCCCGGAAGACGTAAAGCCCCCCGAAATGCGAGGTCCAGAAGTTTTCCTGCACGAAGGACATCTGCCTGAGCGACACCGGATTGCGGGTCAGATCACCGGTCTGCTGCGCCAGACCGATCATCTCGGCGATGAGCACATCGTCCCACCAGGCGTCGGGCTCGGTCTTGAAACGGTCGATCAGCCCGGTCAGCCTGGCGGCCGTGGCGACGGTGCCTTGCGTCGTGTCGGCCTCGATGGTGATGCGGCGGATATCGAGCAGTTGTTCGGGCGCATCGAGTGTGAAGATGGAATTCACCAACTCGCCCGCGACCGCATCGCGGGCGCTCAGCGCGAAAAGGGCGGGTTCGTTGGCGGTGATGAACTGCCGCAGGATCCCGCGCGAGGTCGAGAATTTCGCATTCAGGAGCGGCGCGCGCTTCTGTTCCGTGGTCAGCAGGATGAACTGTCGATTGACGCCCGCATGGTTGAGGTAAAGGTCGTCGTCGAATTCGTCGCCGATCTCGGGCGAGAAGCCCGAGATGTCGATGTGGAAATCGGGCAGCGCCGTGGTCCTGCCCGTCAGATGCGCAAGCGCGCGGTTGTAGCGTTCGACCAATGCCGGGCTTTCGACCGGGATCAGGTTGCCGAACATCAGGCCCTTTTCGATAAGGAGTCTCATGTGCGGGCGAACCATTCGCCGTTCAGCATCAGCAGCATCGCGTCGATTACCTTAGCCTCGAAACCGGTAATCCGTGCTGGCCCGTCAGGATTGGACGGATCGCGTGGGCTGTGATGCATGGGAAAGATCTTCAAGGCATAACCCTGCGTATCCACAAGGTCCACATGGTGTCTCGCTTCGGGAAAAGCGCTTGAACGACGACCGGTTAGGTTTGACCTTTCCCATGCCGGATTGAGGATCAGCCAGTCCTGTCCCTGACGATACTTCTCCCATGCACCGAAGATGACAAACCTGTCGACATGATTGACAAAAGACCAGCTCCAGCGCCAGTTCCTGCAGGTGCACCCGAGGCTTTCGATGAATTGCTTTCTGTTCATGGCGTCACCACGTTTCCTTCACCCAGTGCTTCGGCAGCCCCGCCACCGACAGGATCATGATCGGCCCCCAGAGAAGCGCCGAGATCAGCCCCAGCCGCACGAAATGCGCAAGGCCCGCAAGCGTGCTGCCCTCGAACAGGGCCGCGAACGGCACACCCTGCCAGACATAGAGCGCGAGGAAGAACCCCGTCCCGATCCCCAGCATCACCAGCGTCGAGACGAAGGCCAGAAGCAGTAGCGGCCGGACCCCCTCGGGAAAGATCAGCGACAGCCCGCGCGGCACCAGCCAGCCCACAAGGGCAAGGGCAAGTGCAGGGATCAGCAGGCTGTCAGAAAGCTGGGTCATGTCTTCGAGGCAAGATAGCGCCGCTTCGCCTCTTCCATGCGGCCCATGTCGCGCACGGCATTGGCGATGGCGGCTTCGTCGGAATTGTCGGCATAGCGGAATTCGCTGTCGGCATAACGGTTTATTTCCTGGATCACCATTTCCACCGTGATCGGGCGGCGGAGTTCCGAAATCATCGCCTTCTTGGTGTCATAGTCCTTGAACAGGAACAGTTCGGGGTTTTCCATCCATTCGTCGGGCAGTTCGAAATCCATCGCGCGGACCTTGACCGCATCGGTGATGTTCTTGATCGCGCGGCCCGTAAACCGCTGGTCCGCCTCCTGGATCGCCTTGAGATAGGTGCCGATCCTGGCGATCGTGTCCAGCTTGCCGTGGTCCTTTTCCACCCTCTCCCACACCCGGATCAGCCCGTCCTCATGCGGGCGGTTGTGGCTTTCGAAACTGGCGGCGACCATCTTCTGGATCTGCTGGGCGGCGAACAACTCATGCTCGCCCAGCGGGATGGAATGGTTGCGGCCCAGCAGGAGCGAGAGGATGTCGATGTAATCCTCGCGCGTCTGCGGTCCGTCGACAAGGAACCGCGCACCGGCCCGCTGGCGCAGCGCGTCGTCCACGTTTTCGGGGTAGTTCGAGAACATCCCGAAGGTGCAGTTGCCGCGCACGACCGTATTGGCCCCGGCGAAGCTTTCCATCAGGACGGCGGTGATCTCAAGCTGCCCGGCCGAGGATTGCCGGTCGCCGCGCTTGCCGGCCAGCGTGTCGATATCGTCGATCGTGCCGAAGCCGATCACGCCCGGGTCGATGATGTTGTTGATGAAGGCCTTGGCGTTCTGGCCCGACTTGCCCTGATAGCTGTCGATATTGTCGGTCGAAAGGTTCTGGTAGCGGAAGGTATAGCCCGCGACCTGGCAATAGTCGTGGATCAGCCCCGCCATCATCTGGATCAGCGTCGTCTTGCCCGTGCCCGGCGCGCCGTCGCCCATGAAGGTGAAGATGAACCCCCCCAGTTCGGCAAAGGGGTTCAGCTTGCGGGTAAAGTCGTAGGCCATCAGCATCTTGGCCAGCCGCAGCGACTGATACTTGGCGATATGGTTGCCCACGACCTCGTGCGGTTGCTTGAAGGTCATGGTCAGCGCCGGCCCGCGCGCCTTGCGGGCGGGGGTGAAGCCCTGGATCGTGAACTGGTCCGCCTCGACCCGCCAGCTTGCGCCGTTGAAGGGTTCCAGCCGTGCGGCATGCGCCGCGCGGGCGGCAACCTTGGACATCAGCGCCTCGGCGAAGGCGAGGGTGGTGGCAACAAGGCGGGGTTCGGTCGTGGCGAAGGCGGAAAGGTCGCGGTCCAGCTCCCACAGCACGCCGTGCAGGGCGAGTTGCGCGTTGTCGCTCAGCACCTCCTCGACATCGCCGATATCCACGGTTTCCTCGGTCGCATGGGCGGCCAGAAGAAAGGCGGTGGCATTGGCGAAGGTGTAAAGGGTGACCAGCGCCTCGGCGGTCAGAAGCTCCGAAAAGTCGGCGCGCTTGTCGGCGGCCAGCGATCCGGCAAGATTGGCACGCTTGAACTCGGCAAGGCCGGTGCGGTCTGCATAGGTCTCGCCCACGGCCAGCGCGATGGCGATGGCGCGGCGCAGGCCGTTCGCGACATGGGCCTGAAGCGGCGACATGAGGCCGTCCGAGCCGTCCGCGCCTTCGATCCGCGCAAGGATCTGGACGCCCTCGGGCCGGGCGACCTGCCGCGTGACAAGGCCGGGGGTGGTGGTGCGAAAGGTGCGGCGCATGCCGATGCCGGAGGAGCGTTCGGCGGCCGGGTCGGGGGCGGCGGCCTTGGCGATGCGGGGGGCGTGGTCAAGGCCCTGCAGCATGGTCAGGGCAGAGGCATAATGCTTGCGGATGTCCTCTTCGCGAAGCTCCATCTGGTCGGCGGTCTGGCTCATCCGGCGGGTCCTTGGGTCAATGGGTCATTGGAAATCGGGTCGGGGAAAGGGGGCCGCATATTGGCGCGGCGACGGGGCAGGGGGCGCAAGCACCTCCGATTCCCCTTGTCCGTGGCACGCAACCCTTCGCCATCAAGTATAACTCAACACTTGGCCCTGCGGGCTAACGACGAATTTGCGCACGCCCCGGAACCCGGGCGGGTCCAGTTCGGCCAGTGCCTGATAGGGCCGCTCGGGCAGGATGATCGCGCGGGCCATGCGCGTGGCCCCGATGTCGCGCACCGTATCCAGCGCATAGATCTGCCGCTCTGCCGCACCGAACCAGCCGGTCCGCACCTCTTCGGCGCGTTCGGCGACCAGCTCCTCTTCGGTCCAGGCCAAGGCCCAATCATCGCCGTCGCCGGCCATGGCCTTGCTCAGCACGTCGCGGATCGGCCCTTCCTGCAACGTGAAGGCGTTGGAATACATCGGCCCGATATGGAACCGCCGCAGCCGCACCGGGTGAAGATCGGCGAAATCCTTGTCGAACCCCGTCGCGATCGTCACCAGCTTGAGCCCGCCCACCGCCTGCGCCATCAGCTGTGCCTGCACTGCGGGCCAGCGGCGGTCGTCCTTGGGCAGACCCACCCGGCCGCTGTCCAGAAGTTCCATCAGATAGACCATCGGCAGGTTGGTCTGGCTGTCGAAGACCGCCCAGCTGAGCAGGTAGCGGCGCTTGTTGCCCTGATCGCCCAGCCAGATCACTTCGGGATCGTTGCGGGCCCAGAACAGGCCCCCCTTCTTCAGCTCGAGGTAATAGAGCCGCTGGCTCAGGGCATATTGCAGATGCGTCGGCACCACCTGTTCGGACAGGATGGTGCGCACCATATCGTCCTTCAGCGCCTCTTCGCTGCGCGAACCGGCCAGATGCCGGTCGGCCTGGGCCGCGTCATTGGCCATGTTCAGAAGCTCGGCGAAAACCGGAAAGCCGCTGTCTACCCGGTCGAAGGTCAGCTTGCCCGCATGCGGCAGCCGCCCCGAGAAATGGTATTTCAGCGCGAGTGCCCGGAAGGTCAGCCCCAGCCCGACGACATGGCGCCCAAGCGCCTGCACCTCGGCATGCATCAGAACACGCTCGGCCTCCATCTGGGCGGCGATCTGGGCCAGATGCCCGGTGATGCGGTCGTACTTCGCGAAATAGCGCCGTGCGATCCGGGTGTCGTCGATCTGGACATGGTCGGGCGGCGCATCGAAACGGGTCATCTCAGCCGTCCGTCCGGTCAGTGTGCCGCGCCGTGGCCCGGATCAAGACCCGGTACCATAGAGGTTCCTGTCATGCTGCTCGACGATCCGGGCAAAGCGGCGGGCGAACCGCTCATCCGCCTTCGCCTTCGCCTCGAGCACCTCGCGGGCGAAGACCATGTGATCGCCATGCTGTTCCAGCATCTCGGCCATCCGCGAATTGGTCGCGGCACCGATGGCGGCCATTGCGGTCTGGGCCTCCTGATCGGTCTTGACCCCGATCTCGTTGATGCGGTGGGCCACATCCTGCTGTTGCGCGGTCTTGAGCGACTTGGACAGCGCATCGTAAAGGATGACCCGCTGCCGCGTGTCGGTCTGCAGCTTGTTGATCAGCACCATCTGCGTCGCGGCCTGGTTCTGCAGCGAATCGACCCAGGTCTTGCCCTTCTCGATGTATCGCTCAAGCGTCTGGCTGCGGGCCAGCTTGACCTGTTCGTCCTGCACCAGCGCATTGTAGCGGGTGTTCAGTTCGGCCAGTTCCGATTCAAGCCGGGTGCGCGTGGCGGCATCCTGCTCCATCGAGATACGGTTCTCGAGTTCGATGATCTTCGGATCAAGCGCCATGACTTCGGCCCGGACCACCTCAAGCTCGGTCACCGTCGTTTCGCGTTCGGTCAGGGTTTCGGTCAGGTTCTTCTCGACCGTGACCTTCTGTTCGTCGAGCATGGTGAGCTGGCTGTCCAGCAGCCGCACGATCGTGTCGGATTTCGCGATCAGATCCTGCAGCTTGTCGTCGATCGAGGCGGTGCGCATCCGCTCCTGCCGCATCGCCTCGGCGCGGTGGCGGTTGAAGATGCCGACGAAGCTTTCCCAGCCCGTCTTGGTCCGCATCTCGTCGAATTCCTTCGAGAAGGCGGCCGTCACATCGTCAAGCCCCATGATAAGCTCGGCGATATTGGCGTTCATCAGATCGGTATGCTGATGCACGTCTTCCAGCGTCGCATTCTCGATATCGACGGTCACGTCGGTTCCGGCGGCCATCCTCTGGCGGGCCATCTCGATCCGGCTGGTAAGCTCCGAGATCTTGCCCTGGGCAGCGGCAACCTGTTCCTGGCTCTCACGGATCTGGGCGTCGAAATCGGCCATCGCAGTCCTCACTTGGTAATCATCAGCATTTCTACAAGGCAGGTTCTATCAAATGATGCAAAGCCGCGTCACCCGGTTTTCGCGTCCGGGTGCGGTTCGGTCGGTCGAATTGTGCCTGCGGCCACGCCCGCGCAGCGCGGGTGGGCGCCCCTGGCCCGCTATCTCCAGATCTCGGGCGAGGTGTCGAACAGCGGAACGCCCAGATCCTCGGGCGACGGAACGACGCCTGCCATCTGCTGTTCGGCCCGGCCGAACAGCTCGTCCGGCGTCAGGATCACGGGCGGCAGTTCCACGCCGCGGTTCGCAGTCTCCCAGCCCTCGATCCGGACGGATTCGTCGAACGAGCGCATGACCACGCGCGTGCCGATCGGGATCCGGTCGTAAAGGTCGATCATGTCATGGTTGAACAGGCGGATGCAGCCGGCCGAGCCCGAATTGCCGATCGAGCCCAGGTCGTTGGTGCCGTGGATGCGGAAGAAGGTGTCGCGCCCGTTGCGGTAAAGATAAAGCGCCCGCGCCCCCATCGGGCTGGCAAGCCCGCCGGGCACGCCATTGCGGAAGGGCCCATAGACCTCGGGCTCGCGGCGCAGCATGTTGGCTGTCGGCGTCCAGCCGGGCCATTCGGCCTTGCGCCGGATCGTGGTGGTGAAATTCAGGCCAAGCCCGTCACGCCCGACCGCAATCGGGTAGCGCATCGCCATCCCGTCTTCCATGATCCAGTAAAGGAACTTGGCATAGGGGTCGATCTCGATCGTGCCGGGCGGCTGGTTGCCGGGATAGACCATGAAGGCGCGGCGGTTCGGTTCGGCAAGGTAACGCGGAGGGACCGGCGGCAGCGTGAAGCCACCGTCTTCGATCAGGCCGTAGCCCTCGACGATCTGCGAAACCGGGATGCCGCCGATCAGCACCTCGGGCTCCTCGACCGGTTCGGGGCGGCGGGCGCAGGCGGCCACGAATGCCAGGGCGGCAAGGGCCAGGATGACGCGCGCGGGGCGCCAGCAGGACGAGGAGAAGATGATCATCGGCAGCAGACTTTCCTTCACGCGACGTGCCCGTCTTAACAGGTTGACCGCCAGTGACAATTGCCAGGGGAAATCGCGTCCATTGCAAAAAGCCGTGATGCGCAGCGTGGTGACGCCCGACTTTTCGGCAATTCGTCTCTGCCCGTCGCAAAAAGGCGCAAGGCGGATGGCAGCCCCTGCGCAAGTGTGAAAGCCTGCCCCCACGCCGGATCCAAGGGAACTTCATGTCGATCACCGCCGCCATCCACCACCTGACGCATTACCGCTATGACCGGCCGGTCACGCTGGGGCCACAGGTCATCCGCCTGCGCCCCGCGCCGCACAGCCGGACGCGCGTAATTTCGCATTCGCTCAAGGTCGGGCCGCAGCCGCATTTCGTGAACCACCAGCAGGATCCCTACGGCAACTGGCTGGCGCGCTTCGTCTTTCCCGAACCCGTGCGCGAGCTGAAGATCGAGGTCGATCTGGTCGCCGACATGACCGTCTACAACCCGTTCGACTTCTTCGTCGAGGAAGAGGCCGAACACTGGCCTTTCGACTATCCCGCCGATCTGGCCCCCGACCTTGTCATCTACCGCCGCGCGGAAGAGGCCGGGCCGCTTCTGCAACGTTTCCTCGAGGCCGTGCCGAAGGGCCGCCAGCGTACCGTTGACATGATCGTCGCGCTGAATGCGCAGGTGGCGGCCGAGGTGGGCTACATCATCCGGATGGAGCCCGGCGTGCAGACGCCCGAAGAAACGCTGGCCCATGCCAAGGGCTCGTGCCGGGATACAAGCTGGCTTCTGGTGCAGGCACTGCGCCATCTGGGCTTTGCGGCGCGGTTCGTCTCGGGCTATCTGATCCAGCTCAAGCCCGACCTGAAGGCGCTGGACGGCCCGTCGGGGACCGAGGTCGATTTCACCGACCTGCACGCATGGGCAGAGGTCTATCTGCCCGGCGCGGGCTGGGTCGGGCTGGACCCGACCTCCGGACTTCTGACCGGCGAAAGCCATATCCCGCTGGCCGCCACGCCCCATTACCGCAACGCCGCCCCGATCAGCGGCATGGCAAGCTATGCCGAGGTCGATTTCGCCTTCGACATGCGCGTCGCCCGCACCGCCGAACACCCCCGCATCACCAAGCCCTTCTCGGACGAATCCTGGGGTGCACTCGACGCGCTGGGCCGCAAGGTGGATGCGGCACTTCAGGCGGGCGACGTGCGCCTGACCATGGGGGGCGAGCCGACCTTCGTCTCGATCGACGATTTCGAGGCGGATGAGTGGAACACCGCCGCCGTCGGCCCCACCAAACGCACCCTTGCCGACCGCCTGATCCGCCGCCTCCGCGACCGCTTCGCGCCGGGGGGGTTCCTGCATTACGGGCAGGGCAAGTGGTATCCGGGCGAGACGCTGCCCCGCTGGACCTTCTCGCTTTACTGGCGGGCGGATGGTCAACCGATCTGGCAGGACGCGGCCCTGATCGCCGAGGAAGGGGCGGATACGGGGGTGGCCGCGACGGATGCCGAGCGGCTGTTGCAGGCGATCGCAACCGATCTGGGGGTCGAGGGCGACACGATCCTGCCCGCCTATGAAGACCCCGCCGAATGGCTGGTGAAGGAGGCTAACCTGCCCCCGAACGTGACGCCGGCCAATTCGCAGCTTGAGGATGCCGAGGAACGCCACCGCCTTGCCACCGTGTTCAACCGGGGCCTGACGACGCCTTCGGGCTATGTCCTGCCGGTCCAGGCATGGCAGGGCCGCGCCGCAGGGCTTGCGGGCGGGCGACGCTGGAAGACCGAGAAATGGCAGCTTCGGCGCGGTCATGTGTTCCTTGTGCCCGGCGACAGCCCGGTCGGCTACCGGCTGCCCCTTGGCGCGCTGCCGCATGTGCCGCCTTCGCAATACCCCTACATCAACCCGATGGACCCGTCGGAACCGCGTGGGGCCCTGCCCGACCCTGCGCCCCAGGCCGAAGACCCGCCCGGCAAGACCCAGCCCGCCGCCCAGTTCACCGGCCCCGGCCCGCACGG
>JAFIEN010000119.1 GCA_020832515.1 Rubellimicrobium sp.
GTAAACAAAGGGCACCCCCAGCCGATCGGCAAGTGATCGGCCTATCGCGGTCTTGCCCGATCCAATCATGCCTACAAGCTCCACCGTCCGCAAACGCCGCGGACGCCGACCGGCATGGGATGCGGTCGACTTCCCGCGCCCCGCACCCACACCCTGACCCGCGCCCGCGCCCTTTGCCGCAGCCGTCCTGCCGCTGCCGGCAAGCGCGGCCGTACCGGTCCGGTCATCCTTCTGTCGCCGCTCCATCCGACCCCGAAAGAGATGTGAACACCGCCACCGCCGCAAAAGCGGGGCCGGGCCATTCAATGGCGTGATCTTCCGTCAAACACCATATATAAACGCAGTCGGCGCCGGCAGGGAACGACGGGCAGAGAACAACGGGCCGCGAAGACGGGCCGGGAAGACGGGCAGAGAACAACGGGCCGGGAAGACGGGCCACCACGACGGGCAACAAAACGGGCCGAGCAACAAGGGAAAGACGGAACAGGCGATGTTGCGACTGATCAAGTGGCTGATTTATCTGGCGATCTTCGCCGGGATCCTTCTGGTGGCCTATGCCTATCTGGGACCGATCCTGATGCCCGACCATTTCGCGCCCCAAAGCGCCCCGGTCGCGACGCCGGTCGAACTGGACCTCGATTGATGGCGCATGGGTGCGGGGCAGGGGCAACGCATGGGGCGCGGTCGGGTCGTCGCCCTGGCCTGCGCCTGATTGCGGGCCTGCTGCTTTTCAGCCTGCCCGGCCTTGCCACGGCCGAGGGCGAGGGAAGCACCGCCCCGCTATCGGCCATCGACTGGCTTTCAAGCAGCGTCGAAAGCCCGCCCGCTGCGCCCCCGCTGCCAACCCAGCCGCCACCCCTGCCCGATGAGCCGCCGGTCGCCTCGGATGCCACGTCGCCCGAGATCGTGGTCACCCCGCTCGACCGCCCCTCGGCCGACGGGGTGGGGCTTCTGCCGTCTTCGGTCACCGGGCTTCCGCGCAGCCTCTGGGCAGGCAGCGACGAGGAGACGCTTGTCACGCTTGTCCGGGCCGAGCGGGCCGAGACGATGCCCGCGCTGCAGGAACTGATCGTCACGCTGATGCTGGCCGAGGCGGATCCGCCGCGCGGCGCAGGCGCCGACGGTCGGCTGTTTCTGGCCCGCATCGACCGCCTGCTCGATATCGGCGCGCTCGAACCCGCGCAAGCGATGCTCGAGCAGACCCGTCGCGACCAGCCCGAGATCTTCCGGCGCTGGTTCGACATCTCGCTGCTGACCGGGACCGAGGACAATGCATGCGATCTCCTGCGCGACCGGCCCGTCCTTGCGCCGACCTATCCCGTGCGCATCTTCTGCCTTGCGCGGACGGGCGAATGGATGGCGGCCGCACTGACGCTGAACACCGCCCGCGCGCTGGGCGAGATCAGCGACGAGGACGAGGCGCTGCTCACGCGCTTTCTCGATCCCGAACTCTTCGAGGGTGAGGACCCCCTGCCGCCACCCTCGCGTCCCAGCCCGCTGGTTTTCCGCCTGCGCGAGGCGATCGGCGAGCCGCTGCCGATCGCCGGGCTGCCACGGGCCTTCGCCCATGCCGATCTGCGCAGCACCGCGCCCTGGCGCAACCGGATCGAGGCGGCCGAGCGGCTGGCCCGCTTCGGTTCGATCTCGGAAAACCTTCTGTTCGGGCTTTACACCGAACGCCGACCGGCGGCCTCGGGCGGGGTCTGGGACCGGGCCGCGGCGATTCAGGCGCTCGAGGCGGCACTGGCCGACGAGGATCGAGAGGCAGTCGCCCGCAGCCTGCCATCCGCCTTCGAGGCGGCCGAGGCCATGCGGATCGAAGTGCCATTCGCGCGCATCTTCGCGGAACGCCTGCTGGAACTGGACGGGCCCCTGGACGATCTCGTGCTGCGGGTGGCCCTGCTGTCGCCACTGTACGAGGCGGCGGTGCTGGAGCATGACCCGACAAGCGCCGAGGCGCGACTCTGGTCCGGGATCGCGCGCGGGGATGTCGAAGGGTTGGAAAGCACCGACCCCCGCGCCGCGGCGGTCATTGCGGCCTTTGCCGGCGCGGCTGTGCCCGAACCGATGGCGGGGATGATTGCCGAGGACCGTCTGGGCGAGGCACTTCTGCGGGGGATCTCGGCCTTTCATCAGGGGCTTGACGGCGATCCGGCCGGCGTGACCGATGCGCTGGCCGTGCTGCGCGCGGTGGGCCTGGAAGAGGTCGCGCGGAAGGCCGCGCTGCAATACCTGCTGCTGGACCGGCCGACGTGACGGATGCGGCGGCGGCGCGCCCGATGGCCCATTGGGTCTCGGCATTCATCGAGGCGGCTGCGGCCGAGCGGGATGCGGCGACCAATACCCAGCTGGCCTATGCGCGCGATCTGGCCGATTTCACCGCCTGGCTGGCCGCGCGCGGCCTGCATCTGGCAGGCGCCGCACAGGCCGATCTCGAGGGGTATCTCATCCGCTGCGAGGCAGAGGGGCTGTCGCGCGCGACGCGCGCCCCGCGGCTGTCTGCCATCCGGCAACTTTACCGCTTCGCCTTCGAAGAGGGCTGGCGCACCGACAACCCTTCGATTCGCATCGCCGGGCCCGGGCGTGCGGCGCGACTGCCCGAAACCCTTTCGCAGGACGAGGTCGAGCGCCTGATCGCCGCCGCCCGCGCCACGCCGCGCGATGCGCTGCGCAACACCTGCCTGATGGAGCTGCTCTATGCGACGGGGATGCGGGTCAGCGAACTGGTGGGCCTGCCGGTCGCGGCGGCGCGGGGCGATCCGCGGATGCTTCTGATCCGCGGCAAGGGCGGCAAGGAACGGCTGGTTCCGCTTTCACCCCCGGCGCGGGCGGCGCTGGCCGACTGGCTGGCCGAGCGCGACCGGCTGGACGAGGCCGCGCGGAAGGAAGGCAAGCCCGCCTCGCGCTATCTGTTCCCGTCGCGCGGCAAGGCAGGGCATCTGACGCGCACCGGATTCTTCCTTCTGCTGAAGGATCTGGCCGCAGCGGCAGGGATCGCGCCCGAAAAGGTCACGCCGCACCGGCTGCGCCATGCCTTTGCCACCCATCTTCTGGCCGGCGGCGCGGACCTGCGATCGATCCAGACCATGCTGGGCCATGCCGATCTGGCCACGACCGAGATCTATACCCATGTCCTGGACGACCATCTGCGCGACCTTGTCCTGATGCATCACCCGCTGGCCAATGACGGGCGGGGCGAACAAGAGGGTTGATGCCCGCGCAACCGCGCCCAATATGGTGGCGCTGCCAAGGGGTGCAGGGGCCGGAGGTCGAACGACAGCTGCAATGGACGCCGCATTCTGGCTTACCGCGGGGGCGATCCTCGCCCTCATCCTTTTTTCGGCTTTCTTCTCGGGATCGGAGACCGCGCTGACCGGGGCCTCGCGCGGGAAGCTTCGCAGCCAGGCCGACCGCGGATCGCGCGGCGCGGCAAGTGCCCTGAAGGTGACCGAGGATCCCGAGCGGATGATCGGCGCGATCCTGCTGGGCAACAATGTCGTCAACATCCTGGCGGCCTCGCTGGCCACGGCGCTTCTGACGCAGGTCTTTGGCGACAGCGGCGTGGCGCTGGCCACGCTGGGGATGACGGTGCTTGTCCTGGTCTTTGGCGAGGTGCTGCCCAAGACCCTTGCAATCACCTACCCAGAAGCGGTGGCCGCGCGCGTGGCGCCGGTGATCCGGCTGCTGACCTTTGTCTTCGCCCCGATCGTCAGCATCGTGCGCATGCTGGTGCGGGGGGTCCTGCGCCTTTTCGGCGTCCGCACCGATCCCGACACGAACATCCTGGCCGTGCGCGAAGAGATCGTGGGCGCGCTGTCGCTGGGCCATGCCGAAGGGATCGTCGAGAAAGAGGACCGCGACCGGATCATCGGCGCGCTCGATCTGGCCGACCGGACGGTTGAGGAGATCATGCTGCACCGCTCCTCGATCCAGATGATCGACGCGAACCTGCCGGTGATGGAGATCCTCGATCAGGTCCTTGACAGTCCCCACAGCCGCCTGCCGCTGTATCGCGACGAGCCCGAGAACATCGTGGGCATCCTGCATTCCAAGGATGTGTTGCGGGGGATGCGCAAGCTGCTGAATGACGATGGCCCGGAGGCGGGCGTGCTGGCGGATTTCAACATCATGGAGGTCGCGCGCGAGGCCTATTTCATTCCCGAGACGACGGCGCTGGACGACCAGATGCGTCAGTTCCTGCGCCAACGCCGGCATTTCGCGCTGGTGGTCGACGAATACGGGGCCCTGCAGGGGCTGATCACGCTTGAGGATATCATCGAGGAGATCGTGGGCGAGATCGCCGACGAATTCGACGCGGCCGCAGAGACGGGCGTGGCGCAAGCGGCAGACGGGTCCTATCTGGTGGCCGGCACGATGACGATCCGGGATCTGAACCGGATGCACGACTGGATGCTGCCCGACGAGGAGGCCAACACGATCGCGGGCCTTGTCATCCACGAGGCGCAGATGATCCCCGTGGTCGGACAGGTGTTCAGTTTCCACGGGTTCCGCTTCGAGGTTCTCGAGAAGGACGAGAACCGGATCTCGGCCCTCAAGATCAAGCCGCTCTGAAGGGCCGGGGAGTGGGCGCATCCGGGGTGCGAGCGGGGGGGGGGGGGGGGGGTGGGGGCGCCGGGGGGGGGGGTGGGGGGGGGTCGCCCCCCCGGCCCTGACGGGCCTCCCCCCGGGATATTTGAAAACGAAAGAAGCAGGCAGGTGGTGTTTGCCGGGGTGGGGCGCTAGGTTCGGGGCGGTTGGTGCGGCGCGTCATGCGGTGCTTGAAGCGGGACGGGGCCGACGAAGGGAGGCAGTGCGGTGGACATCGGGACCTGTCCGGAACTGGCGCTCGAGTGGCATCGGGCGGGGCGCGGTGCCGTTCTGGCCACCGTCGTCGAGACCTGGGGCTCGGCGCCGCGGGCGGTCGGAAGCCAGCTTGTGGTCGATCGCGACGGTGCCATGGAGGGGTCGGTCTCGGGCGGCTGTGTCGAGGGGGCGGTGATTGCCGAAGCGCTCGAGGCGGTCGGGGACGGGCGGCCGCGGCTGATGGATTTCGGGGTCAGCGACGACGAGGCCTTCGCCGTGGGCCTTGCCTGCGGCGGGCGGATCCGGGTGCTGGTCGATCCGGTCGGAGCTAGCCTGACTGAGGCGGTGCTGGCGGATCTGGTGACCGCGCGCGCCGCGCGCCGGCCGGTGGCGCTTGTCGCCGATCTTGAGGGAGAGGCGCGGCGGCTCGTGGGCGGGGATGCCTTTCCCGAACGCTTCCGGCTTGACCGGTCGGGCGTCGAGGCGGACGGGCGGACCTTCGTGACCGTCCACAACCCGCCCCTGCGGCTGGTCATCGTGGGTGCCGTCCATATCGCGCAGCCCCTGGTCGGCATGGCGCGCGCCTGCGGCCATGATCCGGTGATCGTCGATCCGCGCCCCGCCTTCGCCGCCGAGGCGCGCTTTCCCGGCGAGGTGATCGTGGACGACTGGCCCGATGACGCCCTTGCCGGGATCGGTCTGGATGCGCGCACGGCCGTGGTGACGCTGACCCATGACCCCAAGCTTGACGATCCGGCGATCCGGGCCGCGCTGGCCTCGGACGTGTTCTATCTGGGTTGTCTCGGCTCGACCCGGACCCATGCGAAGCGGGTGGCGCGGCTGACGGAGGCCGGCCATTCCGCGGCCGAGATCGCCCGGATCCATGCGCCGGTGGGCCTTGATCTGGGCGGACGGCAGCCGGGCGAGATCGCGCTGTCGGTGATGGCCGAGATCACCCGGGTGCTGCGGCAGGGCCAATGAGGTTCGGCCCGGTCCCGCTGGCCGAGGCCGAGGGGGCGATCCTGGCCCATTCCGTCAGGACGCCCGCCGGACCGCTTCGCAAGGGCCTGGAACTGGGGCCCGACGCCATTGCGGCACTTGCCGGCGCGGGGCATCGCGAGGTGATCGTCGCAAGGTTCGAAGCCGGTGACCTGCACGAGGATCGGGCAGCCGACATCGTGGCGCGTGCGCTGATCGAGGCGCCGGGCGGGCAGGGCCTGTCGCCGAGCGTTGCGGCGACGGGGCGGGTCAATCTGCATGCGACTGGGCCGGGGGTGCTGGGGGTGGATGCGGGGCGGGTGCATGCGCTCAATGCCGTCAATCCGATGATCACGCTGGCAACCTTGCCGGAATGGGCGCGCGTGGCCGAGGGGCAGATGGTCGCGACGGTCAAGATCATCGCCTATGGCGTGCCCGAGGCGGATGTCGCGCGGGCCGCGGCCGCCGGGGCGGGGGCGATGCGGCTGTGGTCGCCGCGCATGGCCCGGGCCGATCTGATCGAGACGGTGATCGATGGGGGTGATGCGTCCGGCACCGGTGTTCCGGGCGACAAGGGGCGACGGGCTCTGGCCGGGCGGCTGGCGCGGCTGGGGGTGCAGCTTGGCCCCCGGGTGCTTGTCGCGCATGAGACCGGCGCGATCGCCGCCGCGCTCGGCGCGGCCGAGGGCGAGGCGATCTTTGTGCTGACCGCCTCGGCCACCTCGGATCCCGCCGATGTCGCGCCCGAGGCGCTGCGCCGGGCCGGGGGCGAGGTCGTGCAGTTCGGCATCCCGGTCGATCCGGGCAACCTTCTTTTCCTTGGCCGGCTGGGTGACAGGCCGGTGATCGGTCTGCCCGGTTGCGCCCGCTCGCCCGCGCTGAACGGGGCGGATTGGGTGCTTGAGCGGGTGCTCTGCGGGGTGCCGGTGGGGCCGCGCGAACTGGCGCGGATGGGATTGGGCGGCCTTCTGAAGGAGATCCCCTCGCGCCCCCGGCCCCGGGCCTTGGGCCGTGGGCCGGCAAAGGGGCCGTGACGCGCGGGGCCGCGTCGGCGGTGCCGGCACCGGACTGGCGTGATGTGCGGCGGCGATCAGCGCTGCAAGAGGGTGCGCCGAGCGTTCTGTTTCATCGAACATGATCCCGCAAAGCTTGTCATTTTCTTCACCAGGATTCCGGTGTCTGGTTCGCGCGCCCGTATCTGGGAAAGGCCGACCAATGGACCTGATCATCGACTTCCTTGCCGCCTTCGGCGCGCAGCTGCAGACGCCCACGCTGGCTTTCCTTCTTGGCGGCATGATGCTGGCGGCGCTTGGCAGCCGGCTCGAGATCCCTGATCCGGTGTATCGGTTCATCGTCGTCGTCCTGTTGTTGCGGATCGGGATCGGCGCCGGAATCGCGATCCGCAACACGACCCTGGCCGAGATCCTCCTGCCGGCGCTGGGCGCGGCGGCACTGGGGATCGGGATCGTGCTGATCGGCCGGGTGACGCTGGCGGCGCTGCCTGCGACCCGGCCCGAGGACGGGATCGCAACGGCCGGCCTGTTCGGGGCGGTGTCCGCCTCGACGCTTGCCGCGGCGGTCGTCATGATGGAGGAAGAGGGGATCGCCCATGAAGCCTGGGTGCCTGCGCTTTATCCCTTCATGGACATCCCCGCGCTTGTCACCGCGATCGTCCTGGCGCAGCTCGTGCGCGCAAAGGGGCGGGGGCGCCCGAAGATCGGTGCGATCATCGCCGAAAGTCTGCGCGGTTCGGCCCTTTCGGCCCTGGCACTCGGGCTTGTCCTGGGCCTCGTGACGCGGCCTGATGCCGTTTACGAGAGTTTCTACAACCCGCTCTTCCGGGGCTTTCTGTCGCTCCTGATGCTGGTGATGGGCATGGAGGCCTATGCCCGGCTGGCAGAATTGCGCCAGGTGGCACATGTCTATGCGATCTATGGGGTGATCGCACCCATCCTTCATGGCGCGCTGGGCTTCGGATTGGGCTACCTCGTGCATCTGGCGACGGGGTTGTCGCCGGGGGGTGTGGTGATCCTCGCCGTGATGGCGGCGTCCAGTTCCGACATCTCGGGGCCGCCGACGCTTCGGGCGGCGATTCCCTCGGCCAATCCGGCGGCGTATATCGGCTCATCGACCAGCATCGGCACGCCGCTGGCGCTGCTGTCGATTCCGCTTTGGCTGGCGCTGGCCGATGTGGTCTTCGCCATCTGATCTGCCGCATGAAAGGACCCTTCGGATGACCGTTCCTGCCGTCAAGCTGACAATCGTGGTCGAGCGTCTTCTCAAACCCGCCGTCGAGCGGCTTCTGACCGAGGCCGGGGTGACGGGCTGGTCGCTGTTTCCGGGCGGCGGCAAGGGGGCGCATGGCATCCACCGGGCGCAGGCCGCGCAACTGGTCAGCGAATTCGCCCTCGTCAAGATCGAGGTCGTCCTGCGCGACCGCGCCACCGCCGAGCGGATCGCCGAGACGCTGACCGAGGAATACCTGGCCGAGCAATCGGGCATCGTCTGGCTTGAGCAGGTCGAAGTCTGGCGCGCGCGCAAGTTCTGAGGCGCTGGTGCGACCGCAGCCTTGCGCGCTGATGGCAACTTTCCGGTTCCCATGTGGAAAGTCGCATGCTTAAGTCGGGGCAAGATCAGGCCCGGATCGAAACGGAGGAACAGATGACACAGGTCGGCATGACCGTGAACGGCAAGGCCGTGTCCGGCAAGGTCGAGGGTCGCACCCTGCTTGTCGATTTCCTGCGCGGCACGCTGCGGTTGACGGGCACCCATGTCGGCTGCGACACCAGCCAGTGCGGCGCCTGCGTGGTGCATCTCGATGGCAAGGCGGTCAAGGCCTGCGCGATCTTCGCGATCGAAGCCGAGGGCTCGGAGGTGACCACGATCGAGGGGATGGCGAATGCCGATGGTTCCCTCTCGGTCATCCAGCAGGCGTTTCAGGACCACCACGGTCTGCAATGCGGCTTCTGCACGCCGGGCATGGTGATGTCGGCCGCGGCCCTTCTGGCCGAGAACCCCCGCCCCACCGAGGCCGAAGTCCGCGCATATCTGGAAGGCAACATCTGCCGCTGCACGGGCTACCACAACATCGTCAAGGCGATCCTGGCCGCATCAGGGCAGGATGTGGGGGCCATCGCCGCCGAATGACCCCAGGGACGCCGTCCGCACGGGGTGAGGGGCGGCAGCGGACAGGCGAAACGGCAGGGACTGCCCCGGAAAGGCGGCCCGCCCATCCATCGAGGATGACCGATGCCGAAGGAACATGGTCAAGGATCAAGCCGCAGCATGCAAGGATCACGCCATGCGGCGGGCAAATGACCTGCCGTTCGGCACGCTTGCCCATGTCTGCGCGACGCCCTGCACCCACAACCCGGCGGGCGCGGGGGGTCGTGCCGGGGCGGGGGCGATCGGCTCGCCCCCGGCTGTGGTGAACGGTGCCGGGTGCGCTGTCCCCGGGCGGTCGGGTGTTCGGGCATCCCGGAATGACGCTCGTGCCCGCAATGGTCCGGGTGAAGGTGAACGACCGAACCCTTGGCGCGAGGGAAACATGGCAGGAACAGGGGCGCAGGCTCCGAAAGGATGGGAAGACCAGGATGTATGCATTCGAGATCGAACGCCCCGCCACGATTGCTGATGCCGTCGCCGCCCTCGGGCATGACGGGGCGCAGGCGCTGGGCGGGGGGCAGACGCTGATCCCCTCGCTCAAGCAGCGCCTGGCCGCGCCCGAGAAGCTGGTCAGCCTGACCGCCATCCCCGAGATGCGCGGCGTCTGCAGAAGCGATGCGAACGAGGTCTGCGTCGGCGGCGCCACCTCGCATGCCACGGTCGCGGCAGCCGCCTCAGGCATGTTCCCCGCGCTTGCCGCCCTTGCCTCCCATATCGGCGACCCGGCAGTCAGGAACCGCGGAACCGTTGGTGGCAGCCTTGCCAACAACGATCCTTCGGCCTGCTACCCGGCCGCAGCCCTTGGCACCGGCGCCACGATCATCACCTCGAACCGCGCGATCGCTGCGGATGACTACTTTCGTGGCATGTTCACCACCGCGCTCGAGGATGGCGAGATCATCACCGAGGTCCGCTTTCCCATTGCCGAGCGCGCGAATTACCAGAAGTTCGTCCAGCCCGCCTCGCGCTTCGCGCTGGTCGGCGTGTTCGTGGCGAAATACCCAAGCGGTGTGCGTGTCGCGGTCACAGGCGCCTCGGAACGCGGCGTGTTCCGCTGGAGCGAGGCCGAAGAGGCGCTCACCGCCAGCTTCGGCGCCCCGGCCATCGAGGGGCTGGGCCTGGATCCCGACGGGATGATCGGCGATCTGCACGGAACGCCTGCCTATCGGGCGCATCTGATCAAGGTCATGACGAAACGGGCGGTCGCGGCGGCCTGACGCCCGGGCCGGCCCGCCCAAAACACAAAGGCCGCCCCGGGGGCGGCCTTCCTGCTGTCGGACAGTTGTACCCGACTACTTTACCGGTCCGATCATCATGACCATCTGACGGCCTTCCAGCCGGGGCATGCTTTCGACCTTGCCCACGTCCTTCACGTCGTCGGCCACCCGTTCAAGCAGCAGACGGCCCAGGTCCTGATGCGCCATCTCGCGGCCGCGGAAGCGCAGGGTCACCTTCACCTTGTCGCCTTCGTCAAGGAACTTGAACACCGACCGCATCTTGACGTCGTAATCATGCGTGTCGGTATTCGGGCGGAACTTGACCTCCTTGATCTCGATGATCTTCTGGTTCTTCCGCGCCTCGGCCTCTTTCTTCTGGGTCTCGTATTTGTACTTGCCGTAATCCATGATCTTGCAGACCGGCGGCACGGCATTGGGCGAGATCTCGACCAGGTCCAGTCCTGCGTCCTCGGCCAGGATCAGCGCCCGGTCCGGCGACACGACGCCCAGATTCTCGCCTTCCGCCCCGATCAGGCGGATGTCCCCCCCGCGAATACGTTCATTGACCCGGGGGCCGGTCTCACGCACCGGTGGTGCGTTATGCGGTCTGCGTCCTATGGCTTGGTCCTCTCGCCCATGGTTCGGAACTGGCGCGCAAACTAAACGCCGCCACCCTGCGGTTCAACAGCAAAACGCGCCCGTTGCCCGATGCCAAAGCTTCGTCCGCCCGCAATGTGGCGCCTGCGCGTGTCGCCGGTTTGACTTTTCATCATCGGGGACTTCTGACATATGGGGAAGAAGGCCCGCGTCTTATGGGGCCGACATGCGAGATCGGAAGGACTGAATAATGAATCGCGTGATCGCAATCATCGTTGTGCTTGTCGTCGTCGGTGGTGGATTCTGGTGGTGGAACGGCCAGCAGGCCCAGCGCGCCGCCGAAGAGGCCGCCGCCGCTGCCGCCGCCGAAGCTCAGGCCGCTGCCGCCGAGGCGGAAGCTGCCGCCGCGGCCGAGGCCGAAGCTGCTGCAGCCGAGGCCGCCGCCGCCGCCGAGGCCGCTATGGAAGAGGCCGCTGATGCTGTCGAGGACACCGTCGAGACGGTGGACGAGGCCGTGGAAGATGCCGTCGATTCTGTGGACGAGGCGATCGAAGAGGCCGCTGAATGAGTCGTAACCGCATCATCGCCATCGTCGTAGCCCTTGTGGTGATCGTCGGTGGTTTCTGGTGGTGGAACGGCCAGCAGGCCCAGCGCGCCGCCCCAGCGGCCGCCCCCCCCGCAACAGCCCCCGCGGGCCCAGCCCCCGCCCCCCCC
>JAFIEN010000120.1 GCA_020832515.1 Rubellimicrobium sp.
GCGGCCTTGCCCCGGCCGAGCGGCTGGGGCCAAGGCCCGGGCTGGGGCGGGGGGATTACGACTGAGGCGGTGGGGGGGCGCTGCCCCCCGGGCCTTCGGCCCTCCCCCCGGAGTATTTCGGCCAAAGCGAATGGCAAGGCAGCAGGAAGGCAGCGAGAGGCTTTTTGCCGGGGCGATTGTGGTCTAGCGTCTTCGGGATGAAGACGCATCTGTTGATCGGCCGCACGCTGGCCTTTGCCGAGGATCCCTTCCGCGCGCCGCCGGAGGCCGCCGCCCGCATATCGGAGCGCGGCGCGGTGCTGATCCGCGAGGGGCGCATCGCGGAGCTCGGCGAGGCCGACGACCTGCGGCGGGCGCATCCCGATGTGCCGGTGACCGATCATGGTGCGGCGCTGATCACCGCAGGCTTTGTGGATGCGCACATGCACTATCCCCAGACCGGCATCGTGGCGAGCTGGGGCAAGCGGCTGATCGACTGGCTGAACACCTACACCTTTCCCGAGGAGGCGCGCTTTGCCGATCCGGCTCACGCGGCCCGGCAGGCGGCGCTGACGCTGGATCTGGCGCTGGCGCATGGCACGACGACGCTGGCAAGCTTCTGCACCATCCATCCCGGCAGCGTGGACGCGATCTTTGCCGCGGCCCATGCGCGCGGCATGGCCGTCATGGCGGGCAAGACCTGCATGGACCGCGACACCGCACCCGAGTCACTGCGCGACACCGCGCAATCGGCCCATGACGACAGTGCCGCCCTGATCGCGCGCTGGCATGGCAGGGATCGGGCGGTCTATGCGATCAGCCCGCGGTTCTCACCCACATCGACGCCGGATCAGCTCGAGGCTCTGGGCGCGCTCTGGGCCGCGCATCCCGATTGCCTGATGCAGACCCATCTGAGCGAGCAGGTCGACGAGGTCGCCTGGGTGCGCGGCCTTTATCCGCAGGCGCGGGATTACCTCGACACCTACGAGGCGCATGGCCTTCTGGGCGCGCGGGCGGTCTTTGGCCATGCGATCCATCTGACCCCGCGCGAGGAGGCGCGGCTGTCCGAGGTGGGGGCGGGGGTGGCGCATTGTCCGACCTCGAACGCATTCATCGGGTCGGGCCTGTTTGATCTGGCGGGATTTGCGCAGACGGGCATGCGGGTGGGGCTGGCCACGGATACCGGGGGCGGGTCTTCCTTTTCGATGCTCCGCACGATGGCTGCGGCTTATGAAATCGCCCAGTTGAGGGGCCATGCGATCCATCCTTCGCAGCTGATCTGGCTGGCCACCGAAGGCGCGGCCCGCACGCTGCATCAGGAGGGCGAGATCGGCAGCCTCTCTGTGGGTGCGATGGCCGATCTGGTGGTGCTCGACCTTGCCTCGACACCCGCGATCGCCCAGCGCGCCGAACGGGCTGGTGACATTTGGGAGGCGCTGTTTCCCACGATCATGATGGGCGATGATCGCGCCGTGGCGCAGGTCTATGTCGCGGGGCGGGCCCGGCCAGGGCGCGGAGAGCGGAACGGCGATCAGCAGTCCGACGAAAGGATCGTGACGTAATAGCCGCCGGACTGGCCCGAGCCATAGGTCGTGTAGGGCCCGAGGATGTTCGAACGATGCGCCGGGTTGGCCGCCCAATCGGCGGCGGCTGCCGTGGCCGAGGTCTGGCCCGCGGCGATGTTCTCGGCGCCCGACCGATTGACGCAACCGAAACGGCGCAGCCGCGAGGCGAGGTCGCCCCCGCCGGCGACCTGATGGGCGACGGTGCCGGTGCGGGCCATATCCTCGGCATGGCTCTGTGCCGCGCGCATGAGGTTCGCGCTGGCCACAAGCGGTGGCTGGCCATGCGCGGCGCGCAGGCGATTGAACGCCACCCCCGCCGGATCGAGCGGCACCACGGGCACACGTGCGGTTGCAGGCTCGGTCGAGGTGCGGGTCACGGCCGGCGCGCCGGTCGTGATCGTTGGTCCCGGGACAGGCACGATGATCAGGCAGCCCGACAGCAGGGTTGCGACGCAGAGTGCGGGAAGGATCCGGAACATGGCATCTACTCCTTCAGGCAAGCCGGTCTGGCGCCGGCGGGGCGTTCCCTGGGGCTTTGCGGGGGGTTGACGACGGCATATCCCGGTCGCCTGCCTCAACGCGGAACGGCATGGCACGTGCTGATGCATGGTGGTGCCGGAACGCCCGGAAACCGTTCATGTGCCACGCCTTCATCGGTCCTAACGGGCCTCGGTGCCCAACATCATGACCCAGGTCGACCCGACCCGGCCCAGCCCGAAATCCTCGGGCAGGGGCGAGATGAGGTTCTCGCGGTGCTTGGGCGAGCCCATCCAGCCGTCGATCACATCGGCCTCGTTGCCCAGGCCGCGGGCCAGCACCTCGGACATGTAGACGGCATCATAGCCACCCGCGATGGCGCGATCCATCGGGTCGGATCCGTCGCGCCCGATATGCGACAGGTAGTTGTAGGTCACGAGGTCCTGCGCATGGGCCGTGGCGACCGCGTTCAGCACGGCATTTTCCTGCACTGCCGCCACGCCGTTTTCGGCGCGCACATCGTTCACGCGAACCTCGAACGAGGAATAGGCAAGGAAGGGGTCGCCGGGCGGCACCGGCGGAACGAAGGGGCCGCTGGCCGGCGGCGGTGGCACGCCATCGGTAATCACGACGGTCGTGCCGCCCATGCAGCCGGACAGGATCACGGTCGCCGCGAAAAGTGCCGTCAGTCTCATGTCACCTTCCTCCAACTCACAGGTCAATCGTAAACGATGTCCGGGTGTCGGCTCTTCCGTCAACACCCGGAAAAAGGTCAGGCCGCGCAGAGGCGGTGCAGGGGCGCTACTGGGCCCCCAGCATCAACACCCAGGTCGTGTCGACACGGCCGAGGCCGAAATCCTCGGCCCTTGGGTCAAGCATGTTGTCGCGATGACCTGGCGATGCCATCCAAGCATCCACTACGCCCTCTTCGGTCGAAAAGCCACGGGCAATATTCTCGGATATGTAACTCCAGTCATAGCCCGCCGCGTCGGCACGGTCACCGGGGGTCGAACCATCAAGGCCCGTATGTGACAGGTAGTTGTTGCTGACCATGTCCTGCGCATGGGCCGAGGCCGCCGCATTCAGGGCGGCATGCTCGTGGACGATCGAGACGCCGCCCGCCTCGCGCTGGTCGTTCAGCAGCAGCCCGAATGACAGATGACCAAGGAACGCATCGCCGGGTGGCGCCGTCAGCCCCGGATCGGTCGGGACCGGACCTTGAACGATCGGCGCCCGCGGCGCCGGGCGTGGCCCGGTCTGCCCATCCGACAGCACCGAAGGCGCGGCCCCACCCATGCAGGCAGCTAGATAGGGCAGGAGCAGGAAGACCCCTTTTCTCATCACCGTTCATCCCCTCAACGGTTATGTTCGGTGTCAGGGGTAGCAACGGAATGCGACCGCAAGCGGACGAAACGGTGGAGATTGCGCGCGCAGTTCGGGGCAATGGCATGGCAGCCGCCCCGTGCCGGCGATCGCGGAGGGCCTTGGTCGGCGCGCCTTCAGGGCGCGTCCTGCTGCCGGCGCCTGTCCGTGCAGAGGCGGTCAGGCCGCGTGCCGCAAAAGCGCCAGGGCCTCGGCATGGATCGCGGGATTGGCGGCCGCAAGCACCCGCCCGCCGTGATGGACCGGCCCACCGGTCCAATCCGTCACGATGCCGCCCGCAGCCTCGATCACGGCGATGGGGGCCTGCACGTCATAGGGCATCAGACCGGCTTCGATCACCAGATCGACCTGCCCTGCCGCGACAAGCGCATAGCCGTAGCAGTCCAGCCCGTAGCGCACCAGCCGTACCCGATCGGCAACCGACCGAAAGGCCGCGTGTTCGGCCGGGGTGCCGATCTCGGGAAAGGTCGAGACGAGGATGGCCTCGCGCAGCGGTCGGGGCGGGCGGGTGGCAAGCGGACGGCTGCCCCCGGGGCCGGTCAGCCGGGCGTGGCCCAGGCCGCCCTCGAAACGCTCGCCGATGTAGGGCTGGTCGATGATCCCGAAAAGCGGCCCCGCCGCATCGGCGACCGAGATCAGGACCCCCCAGGTCGGTGTCCCGCTGATATAGCCGCGCGTGCCGTCGATCGGGTCGAGCACCCAGGTCAGCCCGCTGGTGCCGGGTCGGGGGCCGAATTCCTCGCCCAGGATCGCATCGTCGGGGCGGTGCTGCTCGATCAGGGCGCGCATCGCGGCCTCGCTCGCACGGTCGGCGGCGGTGACGGGATCGAAGCGGTCGGACGGGCCCCGCTTGAGGGCCTTGTCCTCGCCCTCGATGGCGGTGCGGAAATGCTTTAGCGTCACGGGCCGCGCGACATCCGCAAGCGCATGGGCAAGCGTCACGAGCGCCGTTGCCTCGGCTTGCGATACCCTGTCCGACATCCTGATCCCCTCACACGACTTGCGGTCGCCTAGCAAGGGCCGCGTTGCAGGGTCAAGACATCAGGACCCGAACCGATCACGCCAGAAGCCCGATCGGCCCGGTCCGCGCCTCAGGCCGCGTCGCTCATGACCCGCGCAAGGTCGAACAGGCGGCGGCGCTGGTTCTCGGGCATGGCATAATAGGACCGCAGCAGTTCAAGCGCCTCGCGGTCCGACAGGATATCGCCCGGCATGTCCGAAGTGCCCATCATCTCTTGCGGCGGGGCCTCTTCCAGCCCCTCGAAGAAGAAGGAGACCGACGTGCCCAGGGCATCAGCGATATCCCAGAGGCGAGACGCGCTCACGCGGTTCATGCCAGTCTCGTATTTCTGGATCTGCTGGAACTTGATCCCGACCCTCTCGGCCAGCTGCTGCTGGGTCATGCTGATCATCCAACGCCGATGCCGGATACGCTTGCCGACATGTACATCAACCGGGTGCTTCACACCTGTTCCTTTCACTCTCTTTCCGGCAAGACGCGACGGCATTCACGCCTCGGATCCTGCAGTCTACACGCAGCCACACACCTTAGGAACGTGGCGGCCGCTTTGCCGGTCATCGCGCCACAAGGACAGGATGCCGCAATGCGACTGCAGCAGACAAAACACGCAACGGTTGCAGAAGTCATCCTGACCTTTTGGACAGGACAGGCGCATCTGTCGGTGGACAGGACCGCCGGAAACAGCCATTCTTGGCCATCGGGGCGGGCATTTCCCGCAAGACACGCGGATTCTGGCCCGCGATCAGTCGATGGGGTTGGAAAGACCGCCAATCATGCGTGCCCTTGTCGTCAGCGGTTTCGACCGACCCCCACAGCTTGAGGATGTATCGCCCCCCGTGCCCGGCCCGGGCGAGGTTGCGCTCAGGATACATGCCTGCGGGCTCAACTTCGCCGATCTTCTGATGTGCGAAGGCCGCTACCAGGACATCCCGCCCCTGCCCTTCACGCCGGGGCTCGAGGTCTGCGGTACCGTCACCGAACTTGGTCCCGGCACCGACGGACCTGCCCCCGGAACGCGGGTCGCGGCCTTCGGCGCCGGGGGCGGGCTGGCCGAGGCCGGGGTCTTTCCCGCCCGCCTCTGCCGCCCGCTGCCGCAAGAGATGCCCGACGAGATCGCGGCCGGCTTTCAGGTTGCCTACGGGACGTCGCAGCTTGCGCTGACCCGTCGGGCACGGCTCTGCGCGGGCGAGACGCTGCTTGTTCTTGGCGCCGCGGGCGGGGTCGGGCTGACGGCGGTCGAGATCGGGCACCGGCTGGGTGCGCGGGTGATCGCGGTGGCCCGTGGTGAAGGGCGTCAGGCACTGGCGCGCGCGGCGGGCGCCGATCACACGCTCGATCCCGCGGACGATCTGAAGGCCGCGGTCCGGGCGCTGGGGGGTGCCGATGTGGTCTATGATCCGGTGGGCGGGGCGGGCTTCACCGCAGCACTGGGCGCCCTGCGACCCGAAGGGCGGATCCTCGCCATCGGCTTTGCCAGCGGCGAGGTGCCGCAGGTTCCCGCCAACCTGCTTCTGGTCAAGAATGCCGAGGTGATCGGGTTCTACTGGGGCGGCTACCTGAAATTTGCCCCCGAGGCGTTGGGCGACAGCCTCGGGACGCTGATCGACTGGTATCGCGACGGGCAGCTTCGCCCGCATGTCGGCCATGTGCTGCCGCTCTCGCAGGCAGCCGAAGGTCTGGCCCTGCTGCGCGAGCGCAAGGCCACGGGAAAGATCGTCATCCGCCCCTGAGCGGCGCCCGCCCGTGCAGCGCCATGGCCGCCGCACGGCCCGCAGGACGGCGCTGCCCGGTGAGGGAGGGGCGGGGCAGATCACGTCCCCTCGCGACTGCGTCACCGGTGCCCTCAACGGCTGGAAATACACCGTTTTCAGGCGGGCGGTTCTTGAATTGTGCCCCCCCGTCGAACATATTCGGGTCAAGGTCGTCGATGGACGCGACGGTACCGGTTCAACCTTGGAGGATTCAATGGCTGAATATCAGACGATCCGTTCTGGCGCCATCAGCTCGGCCCAGATCGACGAGGGGCTTCGCGCCCATATGAACAAGGTCTATGGCACCATGTCGGTCGGCATGGTGATCACCGCGCTTGCCGCCTGGGCGATGTCGGGCCTGTCGGTGACCGACAACCCGGCCGGTGCCGTGGCGATGATCCGCGAAGGGCAGTACCTGACAGGATTCGGTCATGCGCTCTATGCCTCGCCGCTGCGCTGGGTGGTGATGTTCCTGCCGCTGGTCATGGTCTTCGGCATGAGTGCCGCGATCAACCGCATCTCGGCGGCCGGCGCGCAGCTGTTCTTCTACGCCTTCGCGCTGGCGATGGGCGTGTCGATCAGCTGGATCTTCCTGGTCTTCACCAGCTTCTCGATCGTTCAGGTCTTCCTGATCACGGCGATCGCCTTCGCGGGCCTGTCGCTTTACGGCTATGTGACGAAGAAGGACATGTCCGGCATGGGCACCTTCCTCATCATGGGCGTGATCGGCCTGATCGTGGCGATGATCGTCAACATCTTCATGCAGTCCGAAGCGATGATGTTCGCCATCTCGATCATCGGCGTGCTGATCTTTGCCGGCCTGACGGCCTATGACACGCAGAAGATCAAGGGCGATTATGTCGCGCATGCCGCGCAGGGCGATGTCGAATGGCTTGAGAAGTCGGCGATCATGGGCGCGCTGAGCCTCTACCTCGACTTCATCAACATGTTCATGTTCCTACTGCAGCTTTTCGGCAATCGCGACTGACGCAGGAGACAGATCGACAGACATGGGGGGCCGGATGCGATCCGGCCCCCTTTTCGTTGCCCGGGGGCGGCAGTGCAGCTTCCCGGGGGCCGGCGCATGAGCGACCGCCGCGGCGCTAGGCCCCGACCGGCACCAGCGCCCCACCCCGCCCCGCACGCGGGCCCCGTCCGTAGCGGGAAAGCGCAAGATCGCCTGCCTTAACCGCCGGCAGACCGCCCGAGACGATATCCGCCAGCACCCGTCCCGAGCCTGCCGCCATCGTCCAGCCCAGCGTGCCATGGCCGGTGTTGAGAAACAGGCCCGGCACCGACGTGCGCCCGACGACCGGCGTCCCGTCCGGCGTCATCGGGCGATGGCCGCACCAGAACCGGCTGTCCACCCCGTCGCTTGCACCCGCGAACAGATCTTCGAGCGAATGGCGCAGCGTCGCCTCGCGCCGCGGCGGAAGGGATCGGTCGAACCCCGCCAGCTCGGCCATGCCGCCCACCCGGATCCGGTCCCCCAGCCGCGTGATGGCGATCTTGTGCGTCTCGTCCATCACGGTCGAGACCGGGGCACGCGCCGCATCCGCAACGGGCAGCGTGATCGAATAGCCCTTGACGGGATAGACTGGCAGATGGATCCCCAGCGGCCGCAGCAGCCCGGGCGACCACGCCCCCAGGGCCACGACCACGGCATCCGCAGCGACCGGCCCTTCATCCGTCTCGACCCCCGCGACCCGTCCATTGGCCGTGATGAGCCGCCCGATCCCGACGCCCTGACGGAACACCACCCCCCGCGCCGCCGCGGCGCGGGCCAATGCGGTCGTGAACAGGTAGCAATCCCCCGTCTCGTCCCCCGGCAGGCGCAGCCCGCCCGCGATCCTGTCGCGCGCCTGCGCCAGACCCGGCTCGGCCGCGATGCAGCCGTCGCGATCCAGAAGCTCGAACGGGACGCCATCGGCGGACAGGATGGCGATATCCTTGCGGGCAGCCTCCAGCTGCGCCTCGGTGCGAAACAGCTGGAGCGTGCCCTGCATCCGCTCGTCATAGCGGATGCCGGTGGAGGCGCGCAGCTCGGCCAGGCAGTCACGGCTGTATTCGGCCAGCCGCACCATGCGCGTCTTGTTCACCGCATAGGCGCGCGGGGTGCAGTTCGCCAGCATCCGGGCCATGAAGCTCAGCTTCGCCCAATCCGGCTTCGGCTGGATGATCAGGGGCGCATGCTCCATGAACAGCCATTTCAGCGCCTTGAGCGGAATGCCCGGTGCGGCCCAGGGGGCGGAATAGCCGGGGCTGATCTCGCCGGCATTGGCAAAGCTCGTCTCGCGCGCGGGGCCGGGCTGGCGGTCGATGACGGTCACCTCATGGCCGGCCTCGGCCAGATACCAGGCGGATGTCACACCAATGACACCGGCCCCCAGAACGACGATCCTCATGCTTTTCCCCACAATGCTGCCGATCTGCGTCTTGTGGGACAAGCCCGGCAGGATGTGTCCGCGATTTCATGCGGGCGGAGAAGAAATTTTGCAAATTTCTTGCGCGTGGAGAAAATTGCAAAGGAAAGTCTTGCAAGCTTTCGGAAATCAGACGCAGAGGCTTGTGCGCAAAGAGCGTCACCGTGCCCCCTTGCCCCCTGCGACACGGCCTCTAGCATCCACCGCACCAGGAACGGAGGCTTGATGTCGATCAACACCATCCCCATCGCCGCCGGACAGGCGCTCGAGGCACTCTGGTCGGGCTGGCAAGCGCAGGCCGCCGGCGGCCTGACCGCATCCTGGATGCTGCATGGCCGCCCCGGCATCGGCAAGACCGAGATTGTCCAGACGCTCGCCACCCGCGCCGGTGCGCGCCTCTTCGACCTGCGCCTGACCACGATCGAGCCGCAGGATCTGCGCGGGCTACCCTATTACGACCACGAAACTCGCCGCACCACATGGTACCGCCCCGAAGACCTGCCCGACGATCCGGCGCAACCCTCGATCCTGTTTCTGGACGAGCTGACGGCCGCCGCCCCCTCGCTCCAGCCGACGGTCTACGGGCTGTTGCAGGAGCGGCGGGTGGGCCGGCACCTGCTGCCGCCTTCCGTCTTCATCGTCGCCGCCGGTAACGCGGTCGAGGACGGGGCCATCGCCTATGACATGGGCACCGCGCTGTCGGACCGGCTGATCCATCTGTCCGTCGTGGCCGAGGCGCAGGACTGGCTGCAGAGCTACGCCATCCCGCAGGGCCTCGATCCTGCCGTGATCGCCTTCATCCGCACCCGTCCCGACATGCTCGAGACGACGGAACAGACGATGCGGCGGGGCGAGATGATCGCCTGCACCCCCCGCTCCTGGGCGCGGGTCAGTGCGATCCTGGCCGCGGTGCCCGACCGGCGGCTGCGCGATATCCTTGTCGCGGGCGTGGTGGGTGAAGGGCCGGCGGCGGAATTCGCGCTGATCGCCAATGACATCGCCGCCACCGTGCAGGTGGCCGAGATGCTCGCCGCGCCGCCGTCAGAGCGAACCGAGATGTATCCCCCCTCGATGCACGGCCTGGCCGCGTTGACCTATGGCCTGATCGCCGCAGCCGACGAGGCGACGCTGCCGGCAGTGATCGAGGTCATGGCCGGGATCCGCAGCCTTGCACGCGACCGCGACGAGCGCGTCTTCGCCGCCCTGCCCTTGGGCGAGTTGACCGCCTACGGGTTCGAGCTTCTGATCGACAAGGCGCTGAAGGCCGGCTGGACGCAGGCCTTCAAGGACTCGCCCGCCTACCGCACTTATGCCGCCGAGCGCGAGGCGGCGGGCGCGGCATGAGCCGCCATACCACCCGCGCCCGCGCGGCCCTGCAGGCGCTGGCCGAGCGCGACCCGGCGCTGGGGGCGCTGTCGCTGTGGTGCGCCCATCGGGATGTCGAGGACGGCCCGGCGGCGGCCACGCAAGGCAGCGTCATCCGCTACGGACCTGGTTTCGACGCGCTTCCCCGGCATGAGCAGGAGGGGCTGGCCGCCCATCACATCCTGCACGCGGCACTGCGCCATTCCGCGCGGATGGAGGCGATGGCCGCCCGCCAGCCCGAAAGCTTCGACGCCGGAACCTGGAACATGGCCGCCGACGCCATCGTGAACGAGGCGCTGATGCTGGCGGACTATGCCCTGCCCCGCCCCGCCGTGGGGCTGGTCGAACTGCTGGCGGGTGTTGCGGGCGAAAGCCTGCCCGCCGAACAGGCGCTGGCGGAATGGGATGCCGACCGGCTTTACATCCGGCTGATGCAGGGGCCAGAGGCGAAGGAGCGCGCGGGCAATCACGCCAAGGCGCGCGCCTTCCGCCCCGACCTGTCGCCCGAGGCGGCCCCCCGGGACGGCGGCCAATCGGCGGCGGACTGGCGTCAGCATGTGTCGCGTGCGATGCAGGCGGGGCGGATGGCAGGGCGCGGCATCGGGCGCTTCGGTCACCGCATCGCCGACCTGCCGGTGCCTGAGACCCCGTGGGAGGTGGTGTTGCGCCGCATCGTCACCCGCGCCGTGACCGACGCCCCCCAACCCGGGCCCACCCGCCCCTCGCGCCGCTGGATCGCGGCCGAGGCCGAGGCGCGCGCGCGTGGCACGCCCAGCCCCGCCTTCGAGGCAGGCCAGCGGCGCACGCGCGACATTCCCCGGATCGCGGTGGGGCTTGATACCTCGAGCTCGATCGACGCAGGCCGCATGGGCCAGTTCATGGGCGAGATCGCGGGCATCGCCCGGCGCACCGGGGCCGAGGTCCATGTGATCCCCTTCGACGAGGCGGCCGAGCCTGCGCTGCGCCTCGACTTGGGACGCTCGCAGGGGCAGTTGGCGCTGCTGGTGACCCGGCGCGGCGGGGGGACGGACTTCCGCCCCGCGCTGGCAGCGGCGATGGCGCTTGCGCCCTCGGTCATCGTGATGCTGACGGATCTGGAGGGGCCAATGGGCACCGCCCCGCGCGGGGTGCCGGTCCTCTGGGCGGTGCCGGATGCGGGGGTGGTGCCGGAGGTGGCGTTCGGGCAGGTGGTGACGCTGGCGCGGTGACTGCTTGGAGCCCACAGTTACGCGTGCGGCGGGCAGGACCAGTGTCTGCAATGCGCAGCATGCGGGCTTTGCAAAGCTTAGATTCCAGCTTCAAGTGCAACGGTTGATGTGAAGGCCGCGATTTCGTCGG
>JAFIEN010000121.1 GCA_020832515.1 Rubellimicrobium sp.
GGGGGGGGGGGCTCGGGGGGGGGGGTGGGGGGGTCGGGGGGCGGGGGGGTGCGCCCCGCGCTCTCGGTCGAGCCGCGCGACGGGCGGTTGTGCGTCTTCATGCCCCCGGTCGAGCGGGTCGAGGATTACCTTGACCTATTGCAAGCGGCCGAAGCGGCGGCGCGGCGGCTGGGTCTGCCCGTGCATATCGAAGGCTACGCCCCCCCGCATGACCCGCGCCTGAACGTGATCCGCGTCGCCCCCGATCCCGGCGTGATCGAGGTGAACGTGCATCCGGCGGCCAGTTGGGACGACTGCGTCGCCATCACCACCGCCGTCTACGAGGAAGCCCGCCAGACGCGCCTTGGCGCCGACAAGTTCATGATCGACGGCAAGCATTGCGGCACGGGGGGCGGCAATCATGTCGTCGTGGGCGGGGCCACGCCCGCCGACAGCCCTTTCCTGCGCCGGCCCGACCTATTGAAAAGCCTGATCCTGCACTGGAACCGGCACCCCTCGCTCTCCTACCTCTTCTCGGGCCTGTTCATCGGCCCCACGTCACAGGCCCCCCGGATCGACGAGGCTCGCCACGACAGCCTGTATGAACTCGAGATCGCCCTCGCCCAGATCCCCGGCCCGGACCAGCCGCAGCCCGTGCCATGGCTGACCGACCGGCTTTTGCGCAACATCCTCACGGACGTGACCGGCAACACCCACAGGGCCGAGATCTGCATCGACAAGATGTTCTCGCCCGACGGCCCCACCGGCCGGCTGGGCCTGGTCGAGTTCCGGGGCTTCGAGATGCCCCCCGATGCAAGGATGAGCCTTGCACAGCAACTGCTGCTGCGGGCGCTGATCGCCCGGTTCTGGGCCAGCCCAGCCACAGGCGCGCTTACCCGCTGGGGCACGGCGCTGCACGACCGGTTCATGCTGCCCCATTACCTGTGGGAGGATTTCCGCGAGGTGCTGCGCGACCTTTCCGACCACGGATTCCCGATGCGCGAGGAATGGTTCACTGCGCAAGCCGAGTTCCGCTTCCCCTTCTGCGGCGAGGTATCGGTCGAGGGTGTGACGCTGGAACTGCGGCAGGCGCTGGAGCCATGGCATGTGCTGGGCGAAACCGGCGCGATCGGCGGCACGGTGCGCTATACCGATTCTTCGACCGAACGCCTGCAGGCGAAACTGACCGCGCCCGACCCGGCCCGTTACACCGTCACCTGCAATGGCCGCGCCCTGCCGACGGCGAATGTCGGCGGCGGTGTCTCGGTCGCGGGGCTGCGCTACAAGGCGTGGCAGCCCTCCAGCGCTCTGCACCCCGTGCTGCCGGTCGATGCGCCGCTGACCTTCGACATCTTCGATACATGGTCGGGCCGGGCGCTGGCGGGCTGTGTCTATCATGTGGCCCATCCCGGTGGGCGCAATTACGAGACCTTCCCCGTGAACGGAAACGAGGACGAGGCGCGAAGGCTGGCCCGGTTCGAGGCGCATGGCCACCGCCCCGGCGCCTATGCCCCGCCGCCCGAACGCCAGCACCCGGAATTTCCCATGACGCTTGACCTGCGCCGACGCCCCGGTCTTTGACTGGGCGATGACCCGACCCCGGCCCGTTCCCGATCCGATCCCCGCGCTTCTCGCGGGCTATGCCCCGCCGCCCGGCGTGGCCGATGAGATTCTTGATCCCGTCGGTCAGGTGCGCCCGGTCTGGCAGCCCTTTCTGCGGCACCTCTCGGGCATCGGTCCCGAGGATCTGGCCCAGCGTTTCGCGCGCGGCGACCAGTATCTGCGTGATCAGGGCGTGTTCCTGCGCCAGTATGGCGCGGGCACCTCGACCGAGCGGGAATGGCCGCTGTCCCATGTCCCCGTTCTGATCGACGAGGCGGAATGGAGCACGATCACCGCCGGGCTGGTCCAGCGGGCCGAGCTTCTGGAACAGGTGATGGCCGATCTTTACGGCCCGGCCCGGCTGGTGGCCGAGGGGCATCTGCCGCCGGGCCTGATCGCGGGGAATCCGGAATGGCTGCTCCCGATGGTGGGGGTGGCCCCGCGCGGCGGGCATTACCTGCATTTCGTCGCCTTCGAGATCGGCCGCGGTCCCGACGGGCGCTGGTGGGTGCTGGGTGACCGGACGCAAGCCCCTTCGGGCGCGGGGTTCGCTCTGGAGAACCGCGTCTCATCGACCCGTGTGTTCTCCGAATTCTACCGACAGGCGCATGTCCATCGGCTTGCGGGCTTCTTCCGCGCCTTCCGCGACCGGCTGATCGAGATGCAGGGCGGCGGCGATGCCCGTGTCGCGATCCTGACGCCGGGGCCGCATACCGATACCTATTTCGAACATGCCTATATTGCCCGCTACCTTGGCTTCATGCTGCTGCAGGGCGAGGATCTGACGGTGATCGACGGTCAGGTCATGGTGCGCAGCGTGGCGGGGCCAAGCCCGGTCAGCGTGCTCTGGCGCAGGCTGGACGCCAGCTATGCCGATCCGCTGGAACTTGACCCCGCCTCAAGGCTGGGCACGCCGGGGCTGGTTTCGGCCCTGCGGCAGGGGCGGTTGACGATGGTGAATGCGCTGGGCTCGGGCCTGCTCGAGACACGGGCGCTGCTGGCCTTCCTGCCGCGGGTTTGCGAGGTGCTGACCGGCGGGCCCCTGCTCTTGCCGAATGTGGCGACATGGTGGTGCGGCGCGCCCGAGGCCCGGGCACAGGTCGCGGCCGATCCGGGGCGGGTGGTCCTGAGCCCGGCGATGACCACCCGCCAGCCCTTTGACGACACCGCCCAGGTCACGCTTCGGGGGCAGGCTCTGGACGACTGGCTTCTGTCAACAGGCGCGGGACTGGTCGCGCAGGAGGCGGTGACGCTGTCCACCACCCCGGCACATGAGGACGGACGGCTGGTGCCGCGCCCGCTCAGCCTGCGGGTCTTCGCGCTGCGCACGGGCGATGGCTGGCGGGTGATGCCGGGGGGCTTTGCGCGGATCGGGCAGAGCGATGATGCCGGGGCGGTGGCGATGCAGCGCGGCGGGCGGGCGGCGGATGTCTGGATCGTCAGCCCCGACCCGGTGCCGCCCACGACGATGCTTCATGTCCAGTCCGGCCCCTATCGTCGTCCGCTGCCCGGGATGCTGCCCGCCCGCGCCGCAGACAACCTCTACTGGCTGGGCCGCTATGTGGAACGGACCGAGGGGACCCTGCGCCTTCTGCGGGCCCATCACGCCCGGCTGGCCGAGGCCGATACCGAAGAAGTGCCGATCCTCGATCTGCTCGCACCGCTGTTCGCGGGCCGCGGCGTGGACCCGGCCGAAGGGATCCCCGCCGGCCTTGTCGCGACGCTGGCGGCGGCGATTTCGGCCGCGGGGCAGGTGCGCGACCGCTTCTCGCCCGATGGCTGGTCGGCGCTGGCCGACCTTGACAAGACCATGCGGCGGATGGCCGGTCAGGTGCAGCCGGGCGACGATGCGGCGCGGGCCACGGGCGCGCTTCTGCGCAAGCTCTCGGGCTTTTCGGGGCTGGTGCAGGACAATATGTACCGTTTCCTCGGCTGGCGCTTCCTCGAGCTTGGCCGCCATGTCGAACGCGCGCTCGAGATGGCGCTGGTGCTGGCCGAGCTGGCCGATGACGCCGCGATGGAGGGCGCGCTGGACCTTGCGGTCGAGGTAGGCGACAGCGTCATGACCCATCGCCAGCGCTTTGCCGTGGCCACCACGCGCGAGACGGTGATCGACCTGCTGGCGCTGGACGGCATGAACCCCCGCGCGATCCGGTTCCAGATGGACGGTATCCGCGATCAGGTGGGCCTTCTGCCGGGTGCGACCACGGCGGGCCAGCCCTCGGCGCTGATGCGGGCGGTGATGCAGGCGCATACGGAACTGGCCATCGAGACGCCCGAGACGCTGGGCACCTGGTCGCTCAGGGCGCTGCACGGGCGGATCGCGGCGCTGTCGGACCTGCTGACCGAGGGTTATCTGCGGTGATCTACGATATCCGCGTGGCGATCCATTACGATTACGACCGCCCCGCCCTGGACGGACGCCACCAACTGCGCCTTCTGCCGCGCGACATCGCCGGTGTGCAGCGCGTGCACGACGCGGGGCTGTCGGTCGCGCCCGGCCCGGTGGAGCGGTCGGGCCATTCGGATTTCTTCGGCAATACGGTGACCGAGGTGGTGCTGTCGGGCGGCCATCACGAGGTGGATTTCGAAGCCTGGATGACGGTCGAACGCCTCGCGCCCGCCGCCGGGGCGGTGCAGGAAACGGCGTTGGCCCCGCTGGCGGCGTTGGCCGGCGAACTTTCGGTCTGCCGCGATCTGGGGCGCGACAGCCCGTGGCATTGCCTTGCGCCCTCGCCCCGGATCGCCGCTGATGCGGCGATCGCCCGGCACGCGGCCCGCGCCGTGGCGGGCTGCGGGACGGCGCTTGCGGCGGTCGAGGCGCTGGGCGCGGCGCTGCATCGCGATCTGGCCCATGATGCCGAGGCGACGACGGTGGAGACCCCCCCGTCCGAGGCTTTCGCGCGCGGGCGCGGGGTCTGTCAGGATTTCGCGCAGGTGATGATCGCCGGGCTGCGGGGGCTTGGCATCCCGGCGGGTTATGTCAGCGGCTTCCTGCGGACGGTGCCGCCGCCGGGGCAGGCGCGGCTCGAGGGGGCGGATGCGATGCATGCCTGGGTTCGGGCCTGGTGCGGGGCAGTGCGGGGCTGGGTCGAGTACGATCCGACCAACGGGTGCCGGGTGGCGACGGATCATGTGGCCATCGCCTTTGGCCGGGACTACGGCGATGTGCCGCCGGTGGCTGGCATCCTGCGGGGATCGGGCGGGCAGCGCAGCCGGCAGGCGGTGGATGTGGTGCCGCGCAGGGATGGTGCCGCGTCATGACCGGGACGGGCGCGGGATGGACGGGCGGCCCGCCGTGGCGTGGGAAGGAATTTGGCCAAATTCCTTCCCCCCCTGACAGGCGCTGCGCTGTCCGGGCGGCGGGAGTGCCGGTGTGAGCCTTTACCCGCATCTTCTCGAACCGCTGGACCTTGGCCATGTCACCTTGCGCAACCGGGTGATCATGGGGTCGATGCACACCGGCCTTGAGGAGACCGGCGACTGGGGCCGGGTCGCGGCCTTCCTTGCGGCGCGCGCGGCGGGCGGTGTGGGGTTGATCGTCACCGGCGGCATGGCGCCGAATGCCGAAGGGGCCGTCTTTCCCGATGCCGCGGGCCTGTTCACGCCGGCCGATATCGCCGGGCATCGCCGGGTGACCGATGCCGTCCATGCCGCGGGCGGGCGGATCGCGATGCAGATTCTGCATGCCGGCCGCTATGCGCTTGGCCGCGACTGCGTCGCCCCCTCGGCGATCCGCGCGCCGATCAACCCCTTCGCGCCCACTGCGCTGGACGAGGCGGGGATCGAGGCGCAGATCGCCGACATCGTGACCGCCGCCCTTCGCGCGCGCGAGGCGGGCTATGACGGGGTCGAGGTGATGGGGTCGGAGGGTTACTTCCTCAACCAGTTCCTCGCGCCCCGCACCAATCGCCGAACCGACCGCTGGGGCGGCAGCTTCGAGAACCGTGCCCGTCTGCCGGTTGAGGTGGTGCGGCGCATCCGCGCGGCGGTGGGGCGCGAGTTCCTGCTGATCTATCGCATCTCGCTGGTCGATCTGGTGCCCGAGGGCCAGAGCTGGGACGAGGTGACGCAGCTGGCCCGCCTGATCGAGGCGGCAGGGGCCGATATCCTGAACAGCGGGATCGGCTGGCACGAGGCGCGGGTGCCGACCATCGCCACCTCGGTGCCGCGGCGTGCCTTTGCCGCGCTGACAGGCCGGTTGCGCGGCGTCGTGGGCCTGCCGGTCGTGGCGACGAACCGGATCAACACGCCCGAGGTGGCCGAGGCGATCCTGGCCGAGGGGCTGGCCGATCTGGTCAGCATGGCGCGCCCCTTCCTTGCCGATCCCGATTTTGTGGCCAAGGCCGCGGCCGGCCGCGCCGCCGAGATCGCACCCTGCATCGCCTGCAACCAGGCCTGCCTTGACCATACCTTCACCGGCCGGCCGACCTCGTGCCTTGTCAATCCGCAGGCCTGCCACGAGACCGAGCTTGTCATCGTTCCTGCGGCTGCTCCCCGGCGGATCGCGGTGGTGGGGGCGGGGCCGGCGGGCCTTGCCGCGGCGATCACGGCCGCCGGGCGGGGGCATCGCGTGACCCTGTTCGATGCGGATGCGCGGATCGGCGGTCAGTTGCAGCTGGCCGCGCGGATCCCCGGCAAGGAAGAGTTCCGGGGGCTGATCGACTGGTATGCGACCATGCTGCGCAAGACCGGGGTCGACCTGCGCCTCTCCGTGCGGCCGGATGCCGGGGCGCTGGCGGGCTTTGACGCGGTGGTGCTTGCGACCGGGGTCCGCCCCCGACCCTGCGATCTTCCGGGTGCCGGGCTTCCCCATGTGCTTAGCTACACGCAGGTGCTGCGCAGAGAGGCGGCGGTGGGGCGGCGGGTGGTCATCCTTGGGGCCGGAGGGATCGGCTTCGATGTGGCGAGCTTTCTTGTGACGGGGAAGAGTGCGACCGAAGACCTTGCCCTCTGGCGGGCCGAATGGGGTGTGGCGGATCCCGAGGCGGATGCCCTGCGCGGCGGGCTGGCCCCCGCCGGGCCGCAGCCCGAACCGCCTGCCCGGCAGGTCACGCTGCTGCAGCGCAAGGCCGAAAGGCCTGGCCGGGGCCTGGGCAAGACGACGGGCTGGATCCACCGGGCGCATCTGGCGATGAAGCAGGTCACGATGCGGGGCGGCGCGGTCTACGACCGGATCCTGCCCGAGGGCCTTGTTCTGCGGGGGACCGAGGGGCCCGAGCTGCTGGCGGCCGATACGATCGTCCTCTGCATCGGGCAGGAGCCGCAGCGCGATCTGGCGGAGGCCCTTCACGGCCGGGTCGCCGAACTCCATGTGATCGGCGGCGCCGAACGGGCCGCCGAACTTGATGCCAAGCGCGCCATCGACCAGGGGACGCGGCTGGCCGCCCGGCTTTAGGCGGGTCTACTCGACGGTGATCGTGATCACTTCGGAAAAGACCGGCGGATCATGCGGCACATGGCCCGCATCCCCCAGCACAAGCTGCAGCGTATGCGTGCCGGCCGGCAGTTCCAGCGTCACCTCGGTCTGGCCGCCGCCGAAATGGAGGTGGTTCTCGTCCGTTGGCAGGGCGAGGAAGAACTCGTCCTCTCCGAACTCGCCCTCGCCGAAGGGCGCGCGATTGAGCAGCAGATGGTGGTGGCCCGTGTTCGCAACATCGACCTCGGCCGGGGCGACGCCCATGCCGGACAGGCCGAAGGCGACGGTCAGCGGGCTCTGGTAGGTCCCGCCGTCCTCGAGGTTGACGATCCGGACCGCCGCCCCCTCGGGTGAAGGCGTACCCTGTGCGGCGGCAATGGTTCCAAGGCTGGCAAGGCCCAGAGCGAGGGTCAGGGCAAGGCGGGTGGCACGTGTCATCTGGGATCCTCCTGTGATGAAACTGCTGGTGACTTAGGCGATGTGACGCGGCGCTCAACGCCCCGTCCCGTCAACAATCCTTGTGCTGCGGCCCGATATTGTCAGCCGCTCGTCCCAATCCTGCCTTGTTCGCGGGCAATATGGAACAGACGACTATACGTCTGAGGGGATGAATATGGATCGGCTGACCGAGATGGAGGCCTTTGCCACGGTCGTGGACCAGGGCGGCTTCACCGACGCAGCGCGCAAGATGGGCATTTCGAAATCTGCCGTTTCGAAACATGTCTCGTCACTGGAGGCCCGCCTGGGGGCCCGCCTGCTGAACCGCACGACACGCCGGGTAAGCCCGACCGAGATTGGCTTGGCCTATTACGACCGCGCGCGCCGCGTCCTCAATGACGCGGGCGAGGCGGATGCGCTGGTGACGTCGATGCAGACCGCGCCATCCGGCCTTTTGCGGATCAGCGTGGCGACCGACTTCGGGGTGAACCACCTTTCGCCTGTGCTTGGGGGGTTCCTTCAGGAATTCCCCGACATCACGGTGAACATGGTGCTGAACAACCGCTATGTCGAGCTGATCTCGGAGGGGTTCGACATGGCGGTGCGAATCGGCGAGCTGGAAGACAGCACGCTGCGCGCCCGCAAGCTGACCGAGACGACGAAGCGGATGATCGCCTCGCCCGGCTATTTCGCCCAGCACGGGCGGCCGGAAAAGATCGACGATCTGAACGAACACAAGCTTCTGCACTATTCCAACCAGGCCAATGGCGCGGTCTGGAAGCTGACCGCGCCCTCGGGCGAAAAGCGGCAGGTGCGCACGGCTGGTTGGCTGACCGTGAATGACGGGCAATCGCTGCTGAACGCGTGCATTTCCGGTCTGGGCATCGCCTATCTGCCCTCGTTCCTGTATGCCGAGGCGATGGAAAAGGGCCTGGTGGAGGATGCGATCCCCGGACTGCCGATCGAGGTGCAGGGCATCTACGCCGTCTATCCGCCCGGCCGTTTCACCCAGCCCAAGGTGCGGGCCTTCATCGACTTTCTCGTGAATGTCTTCGGCGACAAGGGGCCCGACAAGTGGTAACCATGCGCGGCGATTGCTGTGTCGTGTGACGGAAGGACCGGCTGACATTCAGCATTTGTTCATGTCTGTGTAATAGAGTGTCCGGGGTCAGGATGGGCGTGTCATGCAATGGTTGACGGATCATATCGCGCCCCGCAGCAGATTGGCCGCCGTGCTGACGGGGGCCTTGCTGATCTTGCTGGTGAACCTCGCCAATCACCTTGTCTGGCTGCACCTGCGCAAGGATACCTATGTGCCGCTGCGCGAGGTCATTCACGCGACCGCAGTCTCCATCCCCTTTGTCGGGGTGATCATGGCCACCCTTCTGCACCTGTCGCGGCTGAAGGAACGGCTTGGCGTCCTGGCCGAAACGGACATGTTGACCGGGCTTCTCAACCGGCGCGCCTTTCTTGAGCAGACCCAGCCGCTGATCGAGGAAGGTCGGGCAGTGGCGCTCATTCTGATCGATGCCGATCACTTCAAGCGAATCAACGACAGCCTTGGGCATGCAGCAGGTGATGCCTGCCTGTTGGCGATCAGCGATCTGTTGCGACAGCATGCCGGGCCGCAGGATGTGCTTGGCCGAATGGGGGGCGAGGAATTCGCCCTCTGCCTCGAAGGTGGGCCAGGCGATGAAGACAGGCTTCCTCGGATCGGAACCAGCATTTGCGCGGGTGTGCGGATCTGCGGTCCGGACCGGGATGAAGAACATTCCGTCACCCTGTCCGCCGGTGCGGTGATCTGCCGACCCGGCGAGCCGATCGACCGGCTTATGGCGCGGGCCGATCGGGCACTGTATCTTGCCAAGTCGCGCGGGCGGGCGCAGATGGTCCTTGCCGACGACGACATGGCACCACCGCCCGGCCCGGTGGCCTTGGCAGGGCCGGGCGCTTTCGCGGTGGCCGGGTCCGAAGCCATCGGTTCGCGGCGAAGCGACATGGCGGGAAACCTGCTTGCCGATGTGCATGGCAATGCGATGAGTGCCAGGATCCTGGCCACCGAAGACCGCCCCTCGACCCAAGGTATGGGCAGGGTTGGTTGAACGCGCCCGACACGGGACGTCGGCAGCACCCCTCGATGCCCCGGGCCGCCCTGCACGCCGGGCCGGAAAGGGCGGTCGAGAGCGGACCGGCAGGTTGTACCTGCGTGGGTTGGCATCCCCGTCCGCCTTGGCCTTCCCGCATCCGGTGGCGGACATCATGCCGGGTGCGCGGCGTCGCATTGCCCGTTGCGATCCGCCCTGCCGGTAAGGACAAGGACGGGCCGGAACCTTCTCCGGGCGTTTCGGCGCCAGTCACTTCCGGCCTTCGATCCGATATTCGATAGCATCCGTCGGTCATTGGACGACCGGTCATTCCCTGTCCTGATGCCTGTGTCGGCGCCTCTGGCCCCTTTGGGTCCGGGCGTCGGCTCAACCGGCACAACCAGACAGGAGAGACCGATGTTGCTCAGCATGATTGCCCGCCGGGCTGCCGCCCCCGCAGCCCTTGCCCTTGCCCTTGCGGCCGGATTTGCCAGCCCCTCGCTGGCGGATTTCAACCGGGCCACCGTCACCCAGCGCGGGATCGACAACAGCCTTGGCATTTCCCAGCACGGCACGATCAACCGCAGCACGATTCAGCAGGACGGCCGCCGCAACAACGCCTTCGCGATACAGAACGGCCGCAACAACCTGTCCGTCATTGGTCAGGACGGGCGCCGCAATTCGGCCGTCACGACCCAGACCGGGCGCTGCAATGTGGCGGGCGTGGCCCAGTTCGGCGCGGGCCATAGTGCGGATGCCGCCCAGCATGGCGGCTGCAACGCGGTCAGCGTGATCCAGGCCGGCACCGGCAACACCGCCACCTCGCGCCAGTTCGGCCACGGCAATGTGGCCGTGATCGTCCAGGACTGACGCGTCGTTCGTCAGGCGCAATCGCGGGCAGGGCCGGGACCCGGCCCTGCCCTCTGCCCAGCCCTTGTTGAAGGAGTGAAGACGATGTCCCTGCTTTCCCCTCTTGTGACCGGCCCCGCGGTGATCGTGCTTGCCGCCTGCGCGATGGCCGGGTCGGCTGGTCCGGCCCGGATGCGCGGCGCGGCGGTGCCCAATGCTCCGGCCACGGCGCCAGCCCCCGCACCCGCCGACGCGCGTTGCCTGATCGTGATGACCGCGGTGAACGGCGCGGTCGAGGTGGCCGGCCGCATCGCGCCGGGACCCGCGCTGACGGGTGTCTACCGGCTTGAGATCGAGGGTCGCGGCAACCGGATCGTGCAATCGGGCGATGTCGCCCTTGCCGCCGGACTGGAAGGCGAGGTCGGCGGCGCGCGCCTCTCGGGGCGGCCGCAGGATTACGTGGTGCGGTTGACGCTTGATACCGGCGCGGGGCCACAGCCCTGCGCAGGCGGCTGAGCCGGGCGGGGTGCTGCCATGATCCGCTGGCCCGTTTGCGTCTTGAAGCTTGCCGTGCCGGCGCTGGCGCTGACGTTGGCTGCCGGCCCGGCCCGAACCGGAGAGTTGACAGTCACGCTGACACCCGAAAGCCGTGCCGAGTTGCGCGCCATCGCGGGGCGGCTGGAAGGGCGGGCCGGGGTATCCCGGCCGCTTTTCCAAGGCGGGCCCGAGGCCGGGCGCATGCCGCCTTCGGATCGGCAGGGCGGCAATCGCGCCCGCGTCCTGCAAAGCGGCGAGGGGCATGAGGCCTATCTGTCGCAAGGTGGAACCGGCCAGCGGGCCATGGTCGTCCAGCGCGGACAGGGTGGCCATGTCGCGCTGGACCAGCCTGCGGATGTGCCCGTGCTGCTGACCTTTCAG
>JAFIEN010000122.1 GCA_020832515.1 Rubellimicrobium sp.
GGCGTACGGTGGCGGCGCGGGTTATCCCCGGGGGGGGTGCGCAGGTGCTTGCCGCATATTTCGCGCCCTTGGGGCGAGGCGGGGGGGGGCGGGTTTGGGGGGGGGGGGGGGGGGGGGGCTCTGCCCCCCGCTGCGCTCCCCCCGGGATATTTTGGAACGAAAGATGCAGGAGAGCGGCTCAACGGCCCGGGATCTCGCCCCGTTTGAGGCCGGCGCCGGGCCAGGTGCGGATCGCCTCGATCGCCTCGTCGGCGGTTTCGACATAGCGAAAGAGCTTCAGGTCTTCGGGCGAGATGGTGCCGGCATCGGCCAGCGCCTGCCAGTTGATGACCTTGTCCCAGAAGGGGCGGCCGAACAGCAGGAAGGGGATCTGCGCCATCCGGCCTGTCTGGATCAGGGTCAGCGTCTCGAACATCTCGTCCAGAGTTCCAAAGCCGCCGGGGAAGATGCAGATGGCGCGGGCGCGCATCAGGAAATGCATCTTGCGGATCGCGAAATAGTGGAAGTTGAAGCAAAGCTCGGGGGTGATGTAGGCGTTGGGCTCCTGCTCATGCGGGAGCACGATGTTGAGGCCGATGGAGCGGCCGCCGGCCTCGGCCGCGCCGCGGTTGCCGGCCTCCATCACGCCGGGGCCGCCGCCGGTGACGATGACATTCTCGTGCCCGCCGGCGATCAGCGACAGTTCGGTCATGCGGCGGGCGAAGACGCGGGCCTGTTCGTAATGGATCGAGAGCTCTGCCAGCTCGGGGGTTGCGGCGGTATCCTTGTGCGCGGCTTCGGGAATGCGCGCGCCGCCGAAGAGGACGATGGTCGAGGTGATCCCCATGTCGTCCATCACGAGCTCGGGCTTGAGGAGTTCGAGTTGCAGCCGCACCGGGCGCAGCTCGCCCCGGAGCATGAAATCCTCGTCCGTGAAGGCCAGCCGGTAGGTGGGCGAGAGCGATTGCGGCGAGGGGGCGACATGGGTGGCGGCTTCGCGATCCTCGACACTGTCGCGGAAACTGTGGCGGCGGTCATCCATCGGTCTGTTCCTTTCGATCCTGCAGCCTCGACATGCCACCCCTGTGGCCGCTTGTCCAACCGGCCGTGTCCGGCGGTCAGCCCGCCTGCGGTATTGACGCGGGCCGCGGGCCGGTGCGAGGCTGCCGGGCCGATACATCAGAAAGGCCCTTGCGATGACCACGCTGCCGCTTGTCGATCCTGCGCTTGTCCCATTCCTCGAGGTCTTTCCGAAGATCGACGTGTCGCCCGAGGGGCTGGCCGAGGCGCGGGCCATCGTCCTTGCACTTGAGCCCGAGAACCTTGGGGCGGACGACGGCCTGCCGGTCGCGGTCGAGGAGCGGATGATCGACGGGCCCGAGGGGCCGGCCAGCCTGCGGGTGATGATCGTCCGGCCCGAGGCGGCGGCGAAAGCTCCGCGTGGGGGGATCGTGCATCTGCATGGCGGGGGCTATGTCATCGGGCGCCCCGAGGGCAGCCTGCCCTTTCTGCGGGCCACGGCTGCGGCGCAGGATTGCGTGATCGTGACGGTGGATTATCGCCTGGCCCCCGAGACGGACTGGCGCGGCGGGACCGAGGATGCCTATGCGGCGCTGCTCTGGATGGTGGCCGAGGCTGCCGGGCTGGGCGTCGATCCGGCGCGCATCGGGGTGATGGGGGAAAGCGCGGGCGGTGGGTTGGCGGCGGCGCTTGCGCTGATCGCGCGGGATCGGGGCGGGCCGGCGCTTGCCTTCCAGCACCTGCTTTACCCGATGCTTGACGACCGGACGGTGACGCGCGCCGACCAGAACCCCGTGACGGGCGAGTTCATCTGGAGCCGCCAGCACAACCGCCATGGCTGGACCGCCTGGCTGGGCGAGGCGCCGGGGGGTGCGGACATCCTGCCCCATGCCGCACCTGCGCGCGCCGGTGATCTGGCCGGCCTGCCGCCAACCTGGATCGGGACGGGGACGCTTGACCTGTTTCTGGAAGAGGATGTGGATTACGCGCTGCGGCTGAACCGGGCCGGGGTTCCGGTCGATCTGGTTCTCTGGCCCGGCGGGTTCCATGCCTTCGACCTCAGCCCCGATGCGCCGGTCGCGATCCGCGCCAATGCCGATCGTCAGGCGGCCCTGGCACGGGCGCTTGCCCTGCGCTGATCGGCGGCTTGCCGGGGGCGGAGTGCCGTGCCAGTGTCCCGCCCGAGGCGACAGGAGGCCCCATGATGATCCCCACACCCGACGATATCCGTGCGGCCGCCGTCCGCATCGCCCCGCATGTGCGCCGCACCCCGGTGATGGAGGCGCGCCTGCCGGGGATCGACCGGGTGCTGCATTTCAAGTTCGAACATGTCCAGATCACCGGCACCTTCAAGCTGCGGGGCGCGTTCAACACGCTACTGTCCGGCCCGGTGCCGGCGGCGGGGATCGTCGCGGCCTCGGGCGGGAACCACGGGGCGGCTGCAGCCTATGCAGCGGTCAGCCTCGGGCATCCGGCGCATATCTTCGTGCCCGAATATGCCGGCCCGGCCAAGATCGGCCTGATCCGCGCGACGGGGGCCGCGCTCACGGTGGTCGAGGGGACCTATGCCGAGGCGGTCGAGGCGGCGACCGAATATCGCGACCGGACCGGGGCGATGGAGATCCATGCCTATGACGCGCCCGGCACCGTGGCGGGGCAGGGCACCGTCTATTCCGAATGGGACGATCAGGGGCTGGAGGCCGATACCGTGCTGGTTGCCGTGGGCGGCGGGGGCCTCATCGCCGGGGCGCTGGCCTGGTGGCAGGGGCGGCGCAAGGTCGTCGCGGTCGAGCCGGAACTGTCGCCGACGCTGCATGCGGCGCTGGCAACCGGCCCCGACACGGATGTTCAGGTGGGCGGGATCGCCGCCAATGCACTGGGGGCAAGGCGGATCGGGCGGATCGCGCATGACCTTGCGGTGGCGCAGGGGATCGGGTCGATCCTGCTGCCCGACGATGCCATCGCCGAGGCGCAGCGGCTGCTCTGGACCGGCCTTCGGCAATATGTCGAACCGGCAGGCGCGACGGCGCTGGCGGCGCTGACCTCGGGTGCCTATGTGCCCGCGCCGGATGAGCGTGTGGCGGTGCTTCTCTGCGGGGCCAATCCGGCCGAAGGGCCGCCGCTCTGACCACGCATCCGGTCATTGCGCCGGGGGGCCTTGATGGGTAGGGAACCCGCCAACACAACGCCCCGGAGGACGCCATGACCAACGCCGCGCTCGAGACAGCCATCGAAACCGCCTGGGAGGCGCGCGACACGATCACCCCCGATACGCGGGGCGAGGCGCGCGACGCGATCGAGGCCACGCTTGATGCGCTGGACAGGGGTGCGCTGCGGGTGGCCGAGCGGCAGGCGGACGGGCAGTGGCATGTCAACCAATGGGCCAAGAAGGCGGTGCTTCTTGGCTTTCGCCTGAAGGACATGGAACCCCACGAGGGCGGCCCGCAGGGCGGCGGCTGGTGGGACAAGGTCGACAGCAAGTTCAAGGGCTGGGGGCCTGCGGACTGGCGCGCGGCCGGGTTTCGCGCCGTGCCCAACTGCGTGGTGCGCCGGTCGGCCTATATCGCCCGGGGCGTGGTGCTGATGCCCAGCTTCGTCAACCTTGGCGCCCATGTGGACGAGGGCACGATGGTCGATACCTGGGCCACTGTCGGGTCCTGCGCGCAGATCGGCAAGAACGTGCATCTGTCGGGCGGGGTCGGCATCGGCGGCGTGCTGGAGCCGATGCAGGCCGGCCCCACGATCATCGAGGACAATTGCTTCATCGGTGCCCGCTCCGAGGTGGTCGAGGGCTGCATCGTGCGCGAGGGATCCGTCCTTGGCATGGGGGTCTTCATCGGCAAGTCCACCAGGATCGTCGACCGCGAGACGGGGGCCGTGATGTATGGCGAGGTGCCGCCCTATTCGGTGGTCGTGGCGGGCTCGATGCCGTCGAAGAACGGGATCAACCTTTACTGCGCGGTGATCGTGAAGAAGGTCGACGCCCAGACCCGTTCGAAGACCGCCATCAACGAGCTTCTGCGCGACTGATGATCCTGTCCTGGCGGCTTGCCCGCGCCCGGATCGCAAGGGGAGAGCGGCCCGGCTGGCTGGCCGCCTGGGGGCCGGTGGTCTTCGATCTGGCGACGGTGCTGATCGTGGCGGTGGTGGTGTTCCGGGTCTATGTGGCTTTGGGGCCGGAGTTGTCGGTCGCGGGCCATGCGGGGGTGCTGCTGGTGCTTCTGTTCCTGCCCTCACAGGCGGCGCTGATCGCTTCGGCGCTCTGGGCGACGAAGTCGCGGTGGGTGGAGGAGGACGAGACCCGCTCTCCGGAATGAACCGGACCAGTAACGTGTCGGTCGGCGAAGGCTCGTGTCTCTGCCGCCAACCGCTCCGCCTCCACCCGGTCCAGCCGCGCCAGTGCTGCCGCCTCGCAGCCCTTCGCCTCGCAGAGCGCCCTCTCCCAGACCCGGCGGGCCGAGGTGGGCGACCAGGGCAGGGCGGCCGTGTGGAGCCAGCGGCGCAGCGCGGGCGGCAGGCGGTCGAAGGCGTCCATCGGTGCCCCCTCGCGCCGCCGCCGCCGCAACCCGGTGTTCAGGTTCCTTCCGCTCATGACCCGGTCAGCCCGCCCGACGCCAGACCGGGAAAGGGTCGGGCAGGTCGGGGGCGGGGGCCAGTCGGTCTTCGGGGCCGGTCAGGCAGGCGTCGAGGGCAGCGGTGATCGCCGCGCGGTCCATGCCGGCGCCGATGAACACGATCTCCTGCCGCCGGTCGCCGAAGGGCTCGGACCAGTGGCTTTCGATATAGGCCTGCCCGGCCTCGTGCCCGGGCCAGCGGTCGCGCGGGACGGCGGCCCACCAGGTGCCCAGCGGCTTGACGCTGGACAGCGCGCCGGCAAGCGAGAATTCCGCCACCCAGTCGGGCCGGGTCGCCAGCCAGAAATGCCCCTTGGCCCGGATCACCCCGGGTAGCGGGCCGTTCAGCACGGCATGGATCCTTGCCGGATCGAAGGGCCGCCGCGCGCGATAGACGAAGGAGGACACACCGTATTCCTCGGTCTCGGGCGTGTGTCCGGCATGGCCATAAAGCTCTTGCGCCCAGAGGGGGTGCTCATGCGCGCGGTCGAAATCGAACCGGCCGGTGCCCATGATCCGGTCGGGGGCGACGCGGGACTGGTCGGTCAGGATCAGTTCCGCCACGGGGTTCAGCGACTTGATGACCTTGACTGCGGCATCCGTCTTCTCGGGGCCGGCATCGGTGACCTTGTTGAGGATGATGACATCGGCGAATTCGATCTGGTCGACCAGCAGATCGACCAGCGTGCGGGTATCGCCCTCGCCCAGTGATTCGCCCCGGTCGGTCAGGAAATCGTGGCTGGAGAAATCGTTCAGCAGATTGACCGCATCGACCACCGTGACCATCGTATCAAGCTGGGCCACGTCGGACAGGCTCTCGCCCTCTTCGTCGCGGAAATCGAAGGTGGCGGCGACGGGCAGAGGTTCGGCGATGCCGGTCGATTCGATCAGCAGGTAGTCGAACCGCCCCTCTGCGGACAGGCGGCGCACCTCGGTCAGAAGATCGTCGCGAAGCGTGCAGCAGATGCAGCCGTTCGTCATCTCGACCAAAGTTTCCTGGGTGCGCGAAAGTTCCGTCTCGGCGCGCACAAGGTCGGCGTCGATATTCACCTCGGACATGTCGTTGACGATCACGGCGACGCGCCGCCCCTCGCGGTTGTTCAGCACGCTGTTCAGAAGCGTCGTCTTGCCCGCGCCAAGGAAGCCGGACAGGACGGTGACGGGAAGGCGTTCGGGCATCGGGTGGGCTCCTGATGTTGCAAGACCGTTCGACAGGTAGATGTTATAGTATAACGCTTCAAGCCCATTCCCCTTGCGGCGGATGCGGAAACTTGCCACCCCATGGCCAGTGATCCGCGCGAGGGCCCCATGACCGACGACCGCCCGAAGGAGAAACCGCCCCGGACCCAGCAGGTGTTCACCCTGCTGGTCCAGATCGGCCGCAAGCCCGGCGACGGCCTGCCCGAGGGCACGACGGGGGCGGCGCTCATGGTCTATGCCTCTGGTGTGGACGAGGCCGAGGCGGTGCGCGAGACGGTGGCGGTGCTGAAGCAGGCCGACCTCGCGCCGCTTGACGTCTCGGGCTACGGCACGCTGGACGAGCGGTTGGCCGAGGGCCATGACATCGACCCCGAGGAACGCGCGCTGATGGACCGGGCGCTGGCGGAAAACAGTGTGATCGTCGCCCAGATGACCCCCTTCTACGACTGAGCGCCCATGAGCACCGACCCCGTCGCCCTGACACAGGCCCTTGTCCGCTGCCCCTCGGTCACGCCCGAGGAGGGCGGCGCGCTGGCCTTGCTCGAACGTGTGCTGACCGGGGCAGGCTTCGCCTGCACGCGGGTGGACCGGAACGGGACGGCGAACCTTTTTGCCCGCTGGGGGCGCAAGGGGGCGAATCGCAGCTTCGGGTTCAACGGCCATACGGATGTGGTGCCGGTGGGCGATCCTTCGCGCTGGAGCGTGGACCCGTTCGGGGGCGAGATCCGCGACGGCAAGCTTTGGGGCCGGGGTGCGACCGACATGAAATCGGGCGTGGCGGCCTTCGTCGCGGCGGCCGTGGATTTCGTGTCGGAGACGCCGCCCGATGGTGCGGTCCTGCTGGCGATCACCGGCGACGAGGAAGGGCCTGCGACGGATGGCACTGTCGCCCTGCTGGAGTGGATGGCGGCCGAGGGCGAGGCGATGACCCATTGCCTTGTCGGTGAGCCGACCTGCCCCGAGGTGCTGGGCGAGGCGATGAAGATCGGCCGGCGCGGATCGATGAATGCCTTCTTCACCGTGGCCGGGGTGCAGGGCCATGCCGCCTATCCGCACCGCGCGAAGAACCCGCTGCCCGCGCTTGCCCGCCTCATGGACCGGCTGGCAAGCCATTCGCTTGACGAAGGGACCGACCACTTCGATCCCTCGACCCTTGCGATCGTGACGATCGACACCGGCAACCCGGCTACCAACGTCATCCCCGCCGAGGCGCGCGCGACCGTCAACATCCGCTTCAACGACGCCCATTCAGGCGCCTCTCTGACCGACTGGCTGCGGGCCGAGGCGGCGGACGTGGCCCCGGACTTCGGTGTCGGCATCGCGGTCGATGTCCGGATCTCGGGCGAGAGCTTCCTGACCCCGCCGGGCGCGCTCTCCGGGCTTGTCGCCACCGCGGTCGAGGCAGAGACAGGGCGCCGGCCGGTCCTGTCGACCTCGGGCGGCACGTCGGACGCGCGCTTCATGAAGGATCACTGCCCTGTGGTCGAATTCGGGCTGGTCGGGCGCACGATGCATCAGGTGGACGAACATGTCGAGATCGCCGACATCACGGCGCTGAGCGCCATCTACCGGCGCATCCTGACAGGGTATTTCGCCTGAACGACGGCAGGGCGGGCGCCGGACAGCAAGGTGTCGGGCCGTAGCAGGTCAGATCGGACCAGCATCCCTGAAGCCGCACCACATCTTGTGTCTACTCAATCGGTTGGCACAGGTCGGTTCGGATCTTCATCTTTTCGCCGCAATCCTGCTTGGCCTTGGCTGCGAAATGGTTGCAATCCCGCACCAGTCCTGCCGCAAATCTGCACCACCCGTTTCATTAACCTTAACCCGCTGTTGATGGGTTCGTGGCGAGAGGCCAAGAATATGGCAAATCTAAGGCATCCTGCCGGGGCAAGGCGGGACGAGGCAGACGAACGAGCTCCGGGCATTACGGAGCCATCCGAGGGCAGGCAGGCAGGCATGGTCACGCGACTGACAGGGGCGCTATTGCGCGCGGCCGCCATCATGGCGCTGATCACGATGCCCTATCTGATCCTGCCGGGCACCGCTGCCGACACCAGCCAGATCGTCGTGCTCCTGGCCCTGATCGCGGGGATCTTCACCCTTGTGGAATATGTCTCGGCCGCGCCCAGCGTGATCGAATTCCGCGACGCCCCCCCGTTCAACCGGCTGCGTTTCCTCGCGCTTTTCGTCACGGTGCTGGCCATGGCCATGATCCAGCGGGGGCATGTCGATCCATCCACCCTGACCCGCGTCTTCGATGTCACGGGCAGCCGGATCGGCGCGATGATCGACTTTCCCTATTCGCCGGTCCGGCTTGTGCTGTTGATCCTTCCGCCCGCGGCCGATGCCGCGCTGGTCGAGAACCTGCGCACGGCTGCGGGGATCAGCTACCTGACCTCGCTGGTGATGCTTCTTGTCTTCGTTACCCTCATCCGGTTCCGCGACTGGCCTGTGCGCGACGGGGCCTTCAATGTCTGGGTCAACCTGCCGACCTTCGATCCAACGGCGGGTGGTGACGTGGTCGAGCGGCTGAATCGGGATGCGCATGTTAATCTGATCTTAGGGTTTCTGCTGCCATTCATGATCCCGGCGGCAATGAAGCTGGCGTCGGACATGATCGACCCGATTTCGCTTGCCGATCCCTTCACGCTGATCTGGACGATGACTGCATGGGCCTTCCTTCCGGCAAGCCTTCTGATGCGCGGGATCGCCCTGTTGCGGGTGGCCCAGCTGATCACCGACCAGCGCCGCCGCGCCTTTGCCGAGGCCAATCGCCTGCAGCCTGTCTGATCGCGGCCTGCCTTGCGGCATGGCTGGCCCCGGCGATGCCGTGGGCCGAGACGATCCGGGTGGCCAGCTTTGCCGCCCCACTCAAACGTGACGGCCCCGGCCTTCTCTTGCGCGACCTGCGCGGCGGCGAGGACGACCAGATCGCGGCCATCGTGGGGATCGTGGCCACGGTCGCGCCGGACATCCTGCTCTTGACCAGCATCGACTTCGACCATGACCGGCTTGCGCTGTCCTCCTACGCCGACCTGCTTGCGGCCGAGGGGGTGGACTATCCCCATCGCTTCACCCGGCTGCCCAATTCCGGCATGGCGACCGGCCTTGACATGAACGGCGATGGTCGCACCGGCGCGCGGGCCGATGCGCAAGGCTATGGCCGCTTTGCGGGGCATGGCGGGATGGCCGTCCTGTCGCGCTGGCCGGTGGACGAGGCGGGCGTGATCGACCTCTCGTCGCTTCTCTGGCGTGACATGCCGGGGGCAAGCCTGCCGCAGGTCGATGGCCGCCCCTTCCCCTCGGCTGATGCGCAGGCGGTGCAGCGGTTGTCCTCGACGGCGCATTGGATCGTCCCGATTGCCCATCCCGAGGGGACGGTCACGCTGCTGGGCTGGTCCGCCACCGCGCCGTTGTTCGACGGGCCCGAGGGGATGAACGTCCTGCGCAACCGCGACGAGTTGCGTCTCTGGACCCGGGTGCTCGATGGCGAAATCGAGGGGCTGGTCGAAGGGGCCCTGGCACCCGAAGGGAGGTTCGTGATTCTCGGCAATGCCAATCTCGATCCCGCGGATGGCGCGGGTCTGCAGGCGGCGATGCAGGACTTTCTGGCCGATCCCCGACTGCAGGACCCCCGCCCCGCAAGCCGCGGGGCTGCGGCCGGTCCCGATCCTGACCATCTGGGCGATCCCGCGCATGACACCGCCGCTTGGGCGCGGGATGGGCCGGGTCACTTGCGGGTCACTTACGTCCTGCCCTCGGCCGATTGGGGGGTTGCGGGCGCGGGCGTGTTCTGGCCCGCCCCCGACGATCCCCTGTCCCCCCTAATCGGCCAGGATGGACAGCGCGCCGGTCCGCACCGGCTGGTCTGGGTCGATCTTGTCCTGCCCGAGGGCGACTGACGCCCCCGCCAGCATCACCTTGCGTAGCTCTGTGGGCTCGAATTCCGGCAGAAGCCTGTCGAACTTCGCAGCGCCGATGCGATGCGGCATGGACCAGAGGTAGCGCATCTCGAGCAGCTCGCGCGCCATCTCCCAGACCGGCGAGGCAAGGCGTATCGCCCACCACGGGAAAGGCCGTATCGTCACGCGGCGGCCAACTGCGTCCGTGACCGCCTCTTGCAGGTCGACCAGCGTGAAGGCATGGCCGGGGAAGGGCACGTCCTCGAACCGGGCAAGGCTTTCGCGTCGTTCGGCCAGCATCACCGCCGCCCGCGCCCAGTCGGGCACATAGGCATAGGCCTGCAGCGCAGTCCTGTCGCCTGCATCCGACAGATGGCCTTTGCGCAGGTCGCGCATGATCAACGCGCTCATGATGTCGCCATTGCCCTCGGGGTCGATGAAGTTGCCTGCGCGCAGGATGATGGTCGGCACGCCCGAGGCGCGATAGGCCTCTTCCATCTCGACCCGGATGCGGCCCTTGCGGGTGTTGGGGCGGTGGGGCGTGTCCTCGGTCAGCGCGCCGGGGGCGAGGCCGAAGTTGTAGATATTGCCGGGGATGATGACCGTCGCCCCGCCGGCCTTCGCGGCGGCGATGACCTGCGTCGTGATCGCGGGGATCTGCCGGGCCCAGTCGTGATAGCCGGACGGATTCAGCCCGTTGACGATCACATCCGCGCCCCTGGCGGCGGCGGTCATGTCGCTGCCGCGTCGGTAGGGCCGCACGGTCCAGCCTGCATCGGCAAAGGCGCGGGCGGAATGGCTGCCGATCTTGCCCGAAGGGCCGAGGATAAGGACGGTGCCGGTCATTTTGCTCTCCTGCATCTGGGGATGGAGCAACTATTCCCATGCGCAGGTGAAATGAAATTGACCATGAGTGCATGTCATGTATGCAATCTTGCATGTCACCTGCACTCGACTGGACGCTGCTCAAGGCCTTTCTGGCTGTGGCCGAGACCGGCAGCCTTTCCGCGGCCGCCCGCCGCCTTGGCGCAAGCCAGCCGACGCTTGGCCGGCAGATCAGGGCGCTCGAGGCCGAGCTTGGCACCGAACTGTTCCACCGCCAGCCGCGCGGCCTTGCCCTGACCGAGACGGGCACCGCACTGCTGGCCCCCGCCCGCGCGATGGGCGAGGCGGCGGGCCGGATCGCCCTTGCCGCCGCCGGGCAGGATGCGCAGCTTGAGGGGACGGTCCGGATCACGGCCAGCCTCGCATTTTCCGTCTACCACCTGCCGGCGATCCTTGCCCGCATCCGCGCGGCAGAGCCGGGGATCGGGATCGAGCTTGTCCCGTCGGATGCAACCACCAACCTGCTTTACCGCGAGGCCGATATCGCCCTGCGCATGTATCGCCCCACCCAGCTGGACCTGGTCACCCGCCATATCGCCGACCTGCCGCTGGCCCTGATCGCGTCCTGTGATTACCTCGACCGGCGCGGCCTGCCGAAAGTGCCCGAAGATCTGCTGGCCCATGACGTGATC
>JAFIEN010000123.1 GCA_020832515.1 Rubellimicrobium sp.
CGCCGCCGCCCGCCCCCCCCCCCCCCGGGGCGGTGTCGGTCTTCGTGATGCAGTCCGATTTCGCGGTGATCTGGCCCTCGGCCCTCGGGGTCGTGCTTGGGGGCATCCTTGCCACGACGCTGGCGGGGCTGGCCTTCGCGCTGCGCCCGCTTGCGGCAAAGCCGTCACGGGTGCTGCGGGCGCGGGAATAGGCGCGCTTGCCCGGGCCTGTCACTCACTCGGTCGAGATCAGGATCGCCTCGACCCGCCGGTTCGCCTCGCGCCCGGCATCGGTCAGGTTGGTCGCGACCGGGGCAAGATAGCCCATCCCTTCGGCGCGAAGCTGCGCCCGGTCCACGCCGTAATCGCGCACCAGCTTTTCAAGGACCGAGCCGGCCCGTTGACGTGACAGCGCGATGTTGAGTTCAAGCGAGCCGCTTGAATCCGTATGCCCCACCAGCGCCACTTGCCGGCCGGGATTGGCGGCCAGATAGGCGGCCAGCGCCACAAGCGAGGGATAGTCGCCGACCGCAAGCTCGGCCGACCCGGTCTCGAAGCTCAGATCCGTCAGGATCACCCGCCCCTCGCCTTCCAGCCGCGCCGCAATCTCGATGACAGGTGCGACAGACAGGGGCACATCGGCCGACATAGGGGCAGGCGGAACCTCGGGTGTGTTGTCGTCGGGGGCCGGGCCCGCCACTGCCGCGTCGCCGATGCGGGTGATCTGGACGAAACCCGCCTGCGCGGTCCGGCTGACAAGCAGGCTCAGCCCCGCGTCATCCTTCCGGGCCGAGGCGAAGCGGAAATCGCCCAGATCGACATGCATCTCGGGTGGGGGCATGACCCGGGCAAGGCGGCGGAAATCGAAGCCGCCACAGGTCCGGGTCTCGCACTCGAACAGGATCTGCCATCCGGCGGCCTCGATCTGGGCGATCAGTGGGGCGATGATCGCATGGGTCGAAACCGGATGCGCGTCCAGACGCCAGACTTCGAAGGTCACGTCCCCGTTCATCATCTCCGACGGCAGCCAGCCTTCGGTCGCGGCGCCGATGGGCAGGGCATGGCTGGTCGAGGCCTCGCCATACGCCCGCGCCAGTTCCGCGCCCGGCGGCAAGTCCAGCGGCAGGACAGCCGCCGGTGTGGCAAGTCCGGCGAGAAGGGCCGCCGCAACACCGCCCCGGACGGTCGATCGCCCCGTCATGCCGGTGCGATCCGGTAGTGATAGGCCGGGCCGGTGGTCATGCCCGCCGCCTGGTAAAGCGCGTTGGCCGCCGCATTCTCCTGCGTCACAAGCAGCGCGAGCATGCCGGCACCTGAGCGCTGCGCCCAGAAGGCGGCAGCCGTCAGCATGTGCCGCCCCAGGCCCTGCCGCCGCCCGTCCGGCAGGACGGCGATGGCATGCAACATGGCGATATCTCCATCGCATGCGACGAAGGCCGCGCCCGCGGGGCGATCCCCGATCCGGCCCAGGATCGTCGCCTTCGGGCCCTGCACCCGCGCCATCACGGCCAGCCGCGCGGGGCCGGTGCCGGAGGCTGCCCAGATCTCGGCCTGCACGGCAAGGGGCGGCCAGGTCACCTCGAAGGTGGTCACGGGCGGGGGGCGGGCGGTTGCAAGGTCGGGCAGGGCCGCGATGAAGCAAACGACAGCATCCCTGACCAGATAGCCCCGCGCCGCAAGCGCCTGGTCGAGATCGTCCTCGCCCGGCCGGATGCGGAAGATCGGGTGCAGGCCGTCCGCACGCATCGCCTGTTCGGCGCCGCTCAGATCGGCGGCGGTAAAGGCCCCATCGACCGTGGCCGCGCCGACCCGCGCCCCGCCGCCTGCACCATCGCGCAGGGTGACCGGGCCGATCCGGCGCAAGGCGGCGGGCGGCCAGGTTGTGGCAAGGGCTGCCTCGATCCGGTCGTTGCTCGGCATGGGCGCCAGCCCCTACTGCGGGAAAAGTGCGGCAAGGCGGGTCATGGCCGCATCCACCTCGGTCGCCTCGGGCCCGCGGATGACGATGTTCGCGCCATGCACGCCATCGCGCTGGAACGGGTAGGACCCGATGGAAAGGCCGGGAAACGCTTTCGCAAGCTCGCCCAGGGGGCCTGCGATCTCGCCCTCGCCCCGAGCGATCCGGTAGCTTTGCGACAGAAGCGGCGCGCCTCCGGTCAGCGTCGGCAAGATCCCCGCAAGCATCGCCTGAAAGATCGAGGGCACACCCGCCATCACATGCACATTGCCGACGGAAAAGCCGGGTGCGGCGCTGACCGGGTTCTCGATAAGGGTGGCACCCTCGGGAATGCGCGCCATGCGCAGCCGGGCCGCGTTCAGTTCAAGCCCCGACCGGTCGTAATGCGCCTGCAGGATGGCGCGTGCGTCATCGCGGATGCCGATGGGCAGGCCAAGTGCCTCGGCGATGCAATCGGCGGTGATGTCGTCATGGGTCGGGCCAATTCCGCCGCTCGTGAAGACATGGGTATGGGCCTGCCGCAGCGCATTGACCGCCGCGACGATGGCCTCGGGCCGGTCGGACACGACGCGGGCCTCGCACAGGTCGATGCCATGGCGGGACAACTCGCCCGCAAGGTGGTGCATGTTGCTGTCGCGGGTGCGGCCGGACAGGATCTCGTCTCCGATCACGATCATTGCGGCAGTGGGATTGGGCATTGGCAAACCTCGCGTTTCATTCTCCTATAGGGGCGTGGCGCCGGGATTTCCACTGGCCGCCGAGACCGACTGTCGCAGATGCCGGCGGATCGTGCGGGCAGGCCGGTCAACAGGTGCGGATCCGACTGGAATCATCCCGGCGGGTGGCCTATGTCACCGGAATGTTGCAAGGACCGAAGGCTTGGACGAACGCAGGGGCAGATTGACGCGCGACGGCATCCGTATCCATGATGCTGCGGATTTCGACGGCATGCGCCGGGCCGGAGCCGTCGCGGCCGCGATCCTTGACGACATCGCCCCCCATGTCGAGGTCGGCCAGACGACGGGCGAGATCGACCGCCTGATCACCGGGATGGTGAAGGATGTCGGGGCCGTTTCCGCGACGATCGGCTACAAGGGCTATCGCCACGCCTCGTGCATCAGCGTCAACCACGTGGTCTGTCACGGCATTCCCGGCGACAAGAAGCTCAAGGATGGCGACATCCTCAACATCGACGTCACCGTGATCGTCGATGGCTGGTATGGCGATACCAGCCGGATGTATGTGGCCGGAAGCGTCGGCCGCAAGGCCGAGCGTCTGATCCAGGTCACCCATGACGCGCTGATGAAGGGGATCGAGGCCGCGCGGCCCGGCAATACGTTCGGGGATATCGGTGCCGCCATCCAGACCCATGTCGAAGGCGAGCGGATGTCGGTCGTGCGCGATTTCTGCGGCCACGGGCTGGGCCGCGTGTTCCACGCGCCGCCCAACGTGCTGCATTACGGCCGCCCCGGCACCGGGCCGGTGCTGGAAGAGGGGATGTTCTTCACCATCGAGCCGATGGTGAACCTCGGCCGTCCCGAGACCAAGGTTCTGGGCGATGACTGGACCGCCGTGACCCGCGACAAGTCGCTTTCGGCGCAGTTCGAACACTCGGTGGGCATCACATCGGACGGGGCCGAGATATTCACCCTCTCGCCTGCGGGGCTGTTCCACCCGACCTGGGCCTGATCCATGGGTCGTGCGCGCTGGATCGTGCTGGCGGTCGCGTTCTGTCTGGCGGGGGTCGCGGTCTGGATGCTGGAGCAGGATCGGCGCGGACTGGTGATCGAGCCGCTCTTGGCGGGTACGACACCTGCCACCGTGTTTCGCCCCGCCGACGGGGGCGACGCGCCGGTGGTGGTGATCGCGCACGGCTTTGCCGGGTCGCGGCAGTTGATGGAGAGCTTTGCCCTGACGCTTGCCCGCGCGGGCTATATCGCGGTCAGCTTCGATTTTCAGGGCCACGGGCGCAATCCGCTGCCGATGTCGGGCGATGTCAACGTGATCGAGGGCACGACCACCGTCCTGATGGACGAGACGGGCCGCGTCAGCGATGCAGCACTTGCGTTGCCGGGGGCCGACGGGCGGCTGGCGCTGGTGGGGCATTCCATGGCCTCGGACATCGTGGTGCGGCAGGCGATCCGCGACGGCCGCGTGGCGGCGCTGACGGCGGTGTCGATGTTCTCGCTTGCCGTCGATGCGGAAAACCCGGCGAACATGCTGATCGTGGCCGGCGAATGGGAAAGGATGCTGGCCGACGAGGCGCTGAAGGCGCTGCGACTGGCCGATCCCGAGGCGGGCTTCGGCGAAACGGTGGGCGATCCGGCGCTGGGCACCGGGCGGCGGGCGGTGATCGCGCCCCGGGTCGAGCATGTGGCCGTCCTCTATTCCGCGACCACGATGCGCGAGATGCTGGCCTGGTTCGACGCGGCCTTCGGGCGCGAAAGCGACGGTGCGGCAGTGGTGAGCCGCGGCGGCTGGATCGCGCTGCTTCTGGTGTCTGTCGTGGCGCTGGGCTGGCCGCTTGCGGGGCTGGCGCGGGGGATGCGGGCGGCTGGCGCACCGGTAGAGCTGCCGCGCGGGGCCTTTCTGGCCGCAACGCTCGGGCCCGCGCTGGCAACGCCGCTGGTGCTTTGGCCGCTGGGCGTGTCCTTCCTGCCGGTGCTGGTCGCGGATTACCTGGCGGTGCATTTCGCGCTGCAGGGCGTTCTGGCGCTTTTGCTGGTGGCGCGCGGGGGGGCGTTCCGGCTGGACGCGGCGGCGCTCTTGCTGGCGCTTGTGGTGGCGGGGTTCGGGATCGTGCTCTTCGGCGGTGTGCTTGACCGCTATGTCGCGTCGTTCTTTCCCACGGCCGAACGCGCGCTGATCATCGCGGCGATGGCGGCCGGCGCGGTGCCCTTCATGCTGGCGGATGCCTTCCTGACCGAAGGCGGACGCGCAGCCCTGTGGCGGGTGCTGCTCGTGCGGGGGGCGGCGCTGGTGTCGCTTGGCCTGGCGGTGGCGCTGGATTTCGAGCGGCTGTTCTTCCTCGTGATCATCCTGCCGGTGATCTTGCTGTTCTTCCTGCTGTTCGGCATGGCCGGCGGGTGGGTTGGCCGGGCAACATGGCGGCCTGCGGCGGGCGGGATCGGGCTGGGCCTGTTCCTGGCCTGGGCGCTGGGCGTGACCTTTCCGCTGTTCGGGGCCTGATGAAGGGTGCCGGGATCGGCGCAGGGGCCCGCGATCCCGCCGTCCCGGTGTAACGGCCCGGGTCGCGTGGGTCCGCAGCCCATCGCATTTTGGGCAAGCATTCAATGCCTTCAAGGCAGGGAAGATTTCCCGAATGCAAAAGGCCCGGGCGTTTCCGCCCGGGCCGGTTGTCAGGTGCTGCGAGGGAAAGCTCAGCCCTTGACGAAATCGGGATAGGCTTCCATCCCAAGCTCGGTCTTGTCGAGGCCGTTCATCTCGGCCTCTTCGGACACCCGGATGCCCATCGCGCCCTTCAGGATGATCCAGACCACGAGGCTGGTCACGAAGGTGAACACGCCCACGATGATGATCGAGATCAGCTGGCCAAAGAAGGTCGCGTCGCTGTTGGTCAGGATCACCGCCATGGTCCCCCAGATCCCGGCGAAGAGGTGCACCGGGATGGCGCCCACGACATCGTCGATCTTGAACTTGTCCAAGAGCGGCACGGTGAAGACGACGATGACACCACCGATCCCGCCGATCAGGATCGACATGAAGATCGAGGGTTCAAGCGGTTCGGCCGTGATCGCGACCAGACCGGCAAGCGCACCGTTCAGGACCATCGTCAGATCGACCTTGCCGTAGACAAGATGCGTCAGGATCAGCGCGACCACCGCACCGGCCGAGGCGGCCATGTTGGTGTTGACGAAGATCCGGCTGACATCGGCCACGTCGCCGACCGACCCCATGGCAAGCTGCGAGCCGCCGTTGAAGCCGAACCAGCCCATCCACAGGATGAACATCCCCAGCGTCGCAAGCGCAAGGTTCGAGCCGGGAATGGCGTTCACGCGGCCGTCCTTGCCGTATTTGCCCAGACGCGGTCCAAGGATGATCGCCCCGGCAAGTGCCGCCCACCCGCCGACCGAATGCACGACCGTCGAACCGGCGAAGTCCGAGAAGCCGATCTGGGTGTAGAGGAAGCCCTCACCCCACTGCCAGGAGGCCTGGATCGGGTAGATGAGGCCGGTGAGGATGACCACGAAGATCAGGAACGGCCCAAGCTTGATCCGCTCTGCCAGCGCGCCCGACACGATCGAGGCGGTGGCAGCACAGAACATCAGCTGGAAGAAGAAGTCCGAGCCGACCGAGGCGTATTCGATGTCATCGGCATCTGCAGCGCCGATGCCCACGGCCTCAAGGACCGTCACGCCAAGCGCGCCGAGGTAGCCGCCGGTCTCGGACGTGCCGATCATCCAGCTGTCACCGGGATACATCAGGTTGAAGCCGATGAAGTAATAGAGAATGCCCGCGATGCTGAACAGCGCGACGTTCTTGGTCAGCTGCATCGTGACGTTCTTTTGCCGCACGAGCCCCGCCTCGAGCATGGCAAAGCCGGCCGCCATGAAGAAGACAAGGAAGCCGCCGATCAGGAACAGCAGCGTGTTGAAGATGAAGACCGTGTCCTGATAGGACGCGAATTCGGGCGTTGCATCTTCCTCTTCCTCGGCCTCGGCGGCCTCATCGACCACCTCTTCGGCCACTGCCTCGTCCTGGGCGATGAGTTCGGTCGGCACCGCCGCCCATACGAGCGCAAGCCCGATCGCCAGCAAAGCCAGCAGAAGTTTCCACTTGGTCATCGTTCTCTCCTGTTAGCTGCGGCTCAGAGCGCGTCTTCGTTTGTTTCGCCCGTCCGGACCCGCATCGCGCTTTCCACATCGACCACGAAGATCTTGCCGTCGCCGATCTTGTCGGTCTTGGCGGTGCTTGCGATGGTCGACACGACCTGCTCGACCTGCCCGTCGGGCACCACGATCTCGAGCTTGACCTTGGGTACGAAGTTCACGGCGTATTCCGCACCGCGGTAGATTTCGGTGTGTCCGGACTGCAGGCCAAAGCCCTTGATCTCGGTCACCATCATTCCGCGCACGCCCACGGAAGTCAGCGCCTCGCGCACCTCCTCGAGCTTGAACGGCTTTATGGTAGCGATGATGAGTTTCACGTTCTTCCCCTTGCGAGTTGCTCCGCGGACCTCGGGTCGTCGGACCGCACAGGCTGCGAAAAGCAGAGGAAGACCGGCTGCGACAAGGAGTCGGACCCCCGTCCCGTCGGTCCAGACCGAAAAACTGCACAAAATTTGCACAAAATGATGGTGATGATTAAAAATGGGGCAATCACAAAAAGACGACGCGACGACTCATGTGATCTCAACATTTGTCATGGAACGGGCTATGGTCACCCAAAATCAGGCTCCAGAGGGCTGAGCAGGCAAATGGCTGACAATGGCCGCAGACGGCCGCCACTTGTGGCGCAACGGCGCTATCCGCCCAAGGCATCGGGCGAAGGCCGTCCCGCCACGACGGAGCGCAAGGGCACGGCAAAGCCGCGCGGCCGCAAGCCCGCGCCACCGCCCGCGCGCAAGCGGCGCGGTCCGGTCGGCTGGCTCCTCGCGCTGATCGGCGGGTTTCTCTGGCTGGTCTGGCGGATCATCTGGGGCATGACCTGGCGCCTTGGCATGGTCGTCGTGCTGATCGTCGGTCTTGCGGTCGCATATGACGCGGCCCGCCTGCCCCCGGCGTCCGAACTGGTCGACGGGCGCGCGCGGGGATCGGTCACACTGCTCGACCGCTACGGCCAGGTCTTCGCATGGCGCGGCGATCAGTTCGGCGGCGTGATCACCGCCGATCAGGTCTCGCCCTATCTGCATGACGCGGTCATCGCGACCGAGGATCGCCGCTTCTATCGCCATATCGGGATCGATCCGCGCGGGATCGCCAGCGCCGTCCGCATCAACCTGCGCGACGGGCGGGGGCCGTTCTCGGGGCATGGCGGTTCGACGATCACCCAGCAGACCGCGAAACTGCTGTGTCTCGGCCGTCCCTTCGACCCGCGCGTCTGGGAAAGCGAAGCCGCATACGAAGCGGATTGTCGCCGCACCACGATGTGGCGCAAGGCGCAGGAGGCGGTCTACGCTCTTGCGATGGAGATCCGCTACAGCAAGGACGAGATCCTGACGATCTACCTCAACCGGGCCTATCTGGGTTCGGGCGCGCGCGGCTTCGAGGCGGCGGCGCAGCGCTATTTCGGTCGTTCGGCCAATCAGGTGACCCCGGCCGAGGCGGCGATGCTCGCGGGCCTTCTGCAGGCACCCTCGGCGCTGGCGCCCACCAGGAACCTTGCCCGGGCGCAGAACCGCGCCAATGTCGTCGTGGGGCTGATGGAGGAACAGGGCTTCCTGACCGCCGCGGCCGCCGAAGAGGCCCGCACCAATCCCGCCCGCCTGTCACAGGCGGCCGAGGCCCGTTCGGGCGGGGCCTTTGCCGACTGGGTCATGGATTCGGGCCCCCAGTTCTTTACCCGGGGCACGACCGAGGATGTGATCATCCGCTCCACGCTTGATCCGCGCATCCAGGCCGCTGCCGAAGAGGCGCTTGTCCATGTCTTCGAGACCCGCGTCCGCGACGGCTCCGAGGCGCAGGCAGCGATCGTCGTGATGTCTGCCGACGGCGCGGTGCGGGGGATGGTCGGCGGGCGCAACCTGCGCGCCGCCGGCGCCTTCAACCGCGCGACCCAGGCGCTGCGACAGACCGGTTCCTCGTTCAAGCCCTTCGTCTTTGCCGCAGCGCTCGACCGCGGGATGAGCCCGCTCGACCGGATCGACGACTCGCCGCTCACGATCAATGTCGTGGGCTCGGGCCCCTGGTCGCCGCAGAACTATGACCGCGAGTTCAAGGGATCCATCACCCTGACCCAGGCGCTGGCCGAAAGCCGCAACATTCCCGCCGTCCGCCTGTCCGAGATGGTGGGCCGCGATGCAGTGCGCACCATCGCCGCCGATTTCGGGATCGACAGCGATCTGGCTTATGGTCCGGCCCTGGCCCTCGGGGCCTCCGAAAGCACGCTTCTCGAGATGACGGGGGCCTATGCGGGCATCCTCAACGGCGGCTCGTCGGTCACGCCCTATGGCTTGATCGAGCTGCGCCTGCAGGGCGATGACAGCCCGCTCATGGGTTCGGGCGGCGGGATCGGCGAACGGGTGGTCATGCAGAATGCGGCGCTTCAGCTGACCTGGATGCTGCATCAGGCCGTGGAAGCCGGCACCGGCCAGCGTGCCCGCATCCCGGGATGGGAGATTGCCGGCAAGACCGGCACGACGCAGGCCACGCGCGATGCCTGGTTCATCGGCTATTCGGCGGAATATGTCGTCGGCGTCTGGATGGGCAATGACGACAACTCACCCCTGACCGGCGTCACCGGCGGCGGTCTGCCCGCAACGATCTTTCACGAGGTCATGGTCCGGGTCCTGCAGGGACAGGAGCCTGTGCCGCTCCCGATGCTGCCCCCCGCCAGCACCTCGGGCACATTCGTCAATCCCGGCGGCTTGCTCGCCGAGGGCACCGGGGCCTTCCCCTCGGATCCCTTCCTCGACGGCGCATTGGATCAGCCCGTCCCCGCTCCGGCCGGGCAGGGGGACAGGTCGGAACAGGCAATCCTCGACGCGCTCAGCAGCATCCTTGGCGGACAATAGCGGCACCGGCCCGGCCACCTGACCCCCTTCTGCCTTTCGCTTTGGTCGAAATACTCCGGGGGACGGCCGAAGGCCGGGGGGGCAGCGCCCCCCGTGCAACCTTTGCCCGATGCCGAAGCGACAGGCGGATGGCGTGCGCGCCCCCGCCGCTACCGCCCGCCTTCGATCCTGCGGTGCCGCTGCGCCACGCCCTGCGGGCCGTAGGGATAATCGGGCTGCCGTGGGGTGCTCACCCCGGTCAGGGCGGCGGCTTCCTCTGCGCTCAGCATCAGGTCGGCGGCGGAAAGGTTGTCCTGCAACTGCGCCACCGTCCGCGCGCCAAGGATGACCGAGGTCACCGCAGGACGCCCCGCAAGCCAGGCCAGCGAAACCGCAGCTGCACTGGTTTCGCGCGCCTCCGCGATCTCCTGCACCTTGCCGATGATGGCCCAGGTCCGATCCTCGGCATTGCGGGGGCCATAGGCCTCCATCCCGCGGTCGGGGTTCTCGCCCAGCCGGGTGGCGCCCGAGGGCACCTCGTCGCGCTTGTACTTGCCGGCAAGCCAGCCGCCTGCCAAGGGCGACCACGGCAGAAGGCCCATGCCGGCATCAAGGCAGGCCGGCACGATCTCGTGCTCGATATCGCGGACCAGAAGGTTGTATTGCGGCTGCAGCGTCACGGGCGCGGTGCAGCCCAGCGCCTTGGCCACATGCACCGCCTTGGTCACCTGCCAGCCAAGATAGTTGGAAAAGCCGTAATAGGCGATCTTGCCCGCCCGCACCGCATCGTCGAGGAAGCGCAGCGTTTCCTCGATCGGGGTCAGGGCGTCCCAGGCGTGCATCTGGTAAAGGTCGATCCGCTCGACCCCCAGCCGCCTGAGCGAAGCGTCCAGCGCATGGCCCAGATGCTTGCGAGACAGGCCCAGATCGTTCGGCCCCTTGCCCATCGGAAAGCGCCCCTTGGTGGCGACGACCATGCTCTCGGCCCGGCCCGCCGAGGCGGCCAGCCAACGCCCCACGATCTCTTCCGAGACACCCGCGCTGTAGACATCGGCGGTGTCCAGGAAGTTTCCCCCCGTCTCGGCATAGGCGTCCATGATGGCGAACGAGGTCTTTTCGTCGGCCTCGGCCCCGAAGGTCATCGTGCCAAGGCAGAGATGCGAGACGGCGGCACCGCTGTTACCCAAGGTTCTGTATTCCATGACGATTTTCCTTCTGGCGATGTTCCGGGGGCCGCGTGGCGGCGCCTGCGACCATGCGCCCGGGGCAGGGGGGTGTCAACCGGACGGGACATTCCGGCCCCCACCGCACTTGACAGCTGCACTTGACAGCCGGTCCTGCCTGCCGTCGACTTGGCCCTGAGGAGACCCTGACCCGATGCGCCATCTTTATACGACCCTTGGGCCCCTGCCGCGCGAAAGGCTGGGGCGGATCCTGCCGCATGAACATGTCTTCGTGGACCTGCGCACACCCGACCAGCCGGGCTATGCCGAGGCGGAGGCGGAGGATGTGGTGGCCCTGATGGCGCCGCAGGTCGAGGCGGTGAAGGCGCAGGGTGTCACGGCACTGGTCGAATGTTCCACCCT
>JAFIEN010000124.1 GCA_020832515.1 Rubellimicrobium sp.
GGGGGGGTGCGCCGGGGGGGGGGGGGGGGAAAGCGCGCCCCCGGCCCCCCCGTCCCCCCGCGCCGCGGGCCGCGGGCCGGGCGCGCGCCAGCCCATGACCTGCAGGCCCAGCGTGGATTTTCCGCAGCCGGATTCGCCCACGAGGCCCAGAACCTCTCCCGGCGCGATGGCAAGATCCACCCCGTGCAACACGCGCGCCCAGCCGCCCTCGCCGCGATAGGCGACGCTCAGCCCCTCGATCCTGACGGCCGGTCCGGTCATCCCGCCGCCCCGAAATCGGCATGCCGCCCCAGCATCCGCGCAAGGCCGTCGGTGAACAGGTTCAACCCCACGACAAGCGAGGACAACGCCAGCCCCGGCCCCAGCACCGCCCAGGGCGTGACGATCAGAAGCGCCCGGTTCTCGGCCATCATCAGCCCCCATTCCGGCGGGGGCGGCCGCAGGCCAAAGCCCAGAAAGCCCAGCGAGCCGATCAGGACCGGCGCATAGCTGGCCCGCAACGAGAACTCGACCAGCAGCACCCCGCGCGCATTGGGCAGGATCTCGCGCCACATGATCGTCAGCGCACCATCGCCGCGCAGCCGGGCCATGGTGACGAAATCGCGCGTGGCGATCTCTTGCGCCGCGGCGCGGGCGATGCGGGCCACGCGGGGGGCATAGATCAGGGCCACTACGCCGATCACCGTGACGGGCTGGCCCGACAGGATCGGGCCGACGGCGACCATGGCGATCAGCGCAAGGACAAGGAACGGGATCGAGATCAGGATTTCCAGCGCGCGCTGGACCAGATCGTCGATCCACCCGCCAGCCAGCCCGGACAGCAGCCCGATGACCGCCCCCACCGCCACGCCCAATGCGGTGCCCGATAGCGACAGGACCAGCACCACCCGCGCCCCGTGCAACACGCGCGAAAAGACATCCCGCCCCAGCTGGTCGATGCCGAAAGGATGCGCCCAGCTTGGCCCCGAGAGGGGCGGCCCCGCCCCCATCTGCGCCGGCCCCCACCCGGCGAGCGCAGGCCCGAACAGCGCCGCCGCCAGATGCAGCGCAAGGATGCCCGCGCCTACCCGCATGGCCCAGGGCGCGCGCCGCCAGAGCCTCATGCCCGGTCCCGCAGCTTGGGGGTCAGCAGGATCGCCGCGATATCGGCCACCAGATTGGCGAAGATATAGACGGCCGAGGCCAGCAGCACCGTCGCCTCGATGACCGGCAGGTCGCGCAGTTGCAGCATGTCGACCAGCAGGCTGCCGAAGCCGGGATAGCTGAACACCTTCTCCACGACCACGACCCCGCCCACCAGATAGGCAAGGTTCAGTGCGGTGACGTTCAGCGTCGGTGCCAGCGCATTGGGCAGGGCATGGCCCCAGACGATCCGCCCGCGCGGCAGGCCGCGCAACTCGGCCATGCGGATATGGTCGGCGCGCAGCACCTCGATCAGGCTGTCACGCAGCATCCGAAGCGCATAGACCGCCATCACGACGGCCAGCGTGATCGCCGGCAGGGTGGTCGCGTGGACCATACCCCGGAAACTTGTGGTGTGATCTACGATCGCCATGGCCGGAAACCAGTTCAGCGACATCGAGAAGGCCAGCAGAAGCAGCGTGGCCAGCAGGAAATCCGGGATCGACAGCAAGACAAGCGTCGCGACGGAAAGGATGTGATCGGGCGCGCGGTTGCGCCAGATCGCCTGCACGACCGCCGGGATCAGGGCCAGCGGCAGATACAGCAGGAAGGCATGGACCGACAGGAACAGCGTGTTGGCAACCTTGGGGGCAAGGATATCGACCACCGGCCGCCCGCTGACCAGCGAGGTGCCGAAATCCCCCCGCAGAGCCCCGCCAAGCCACAGCCCGTATCGCTGCAATGGCGGCAGATCGAGGTTCATCCGCTCGCGCAGCAGGGCCAGCGATGCCTCGGTCGCCTCGCGGCCCAGAACCCGGCTGGCCACATCGCCGGGCAGCACCTCGAGCGTCAGGAACAGCAGGAACGAGATCGCCAGCAGCGTGAACAGCGCCTGTACCAGGCGCGAGACGACAAGACGCATCAGCATGACGGGCTTTCGGGGGAAACCAGCCGGGGCCGCGGCGGGAGTGACCGCAGCCCCGACCCTGACCTGCCTAGTCGCAGGACAGTCTCTCGAAGCTCAGGTTGAAGTTCTGCGCCCGCGGCTCGAACCCCGTGCAGTTGGCGCGCAGGCCGATCACCTGATGGACGAACATCGGGATGATGACGCCCCCCTCCTCGGCCAGCATCCGCCCCGCATCGGCATAAAGCGCCAGCCGCGCGTCGTGGTCGGTCGTGGTGGCGGCCTGGGCCAGAAGCGTATCGTATTCGGCGCGGCGGAAATGCGTCTCGTTATATTGCGCATCCGAGGTATAGGCATAGGCCAGCCCCTCGGCCGGGGGCCGCATCGACCAGGCCGATGTCAGGATCGGACGGTTCAGCCAGATATCGTCCCAATAGCTTTCGGCGGGCGTCACGACGACATTGATGTCGAACCCGGCAGGCCGCACCTGCTCGGCAAAGGCCTGCGCCATGCGCACCATGCCGGGCACCCCTTCGGCGGTGAAGAGGTCGAAGGACAGCCCGTCGGGATAACCCGCCTCGGCCAGGAGTTCGCGCGCCCGGTCAAGATCCTGGACCGGCGCCTCGGCGGTGAAAGACGCGGGCGAAGAGACCGGCACCGGATTGTCGGCCGCGACCTGCCCGTAGCCCAGAAGCACCGTGTCGACGAGGCCCTGCCGGTCAACCGCCGCCTTGAGCGCCTGCCGCACAGCCAGGTTGTCGAAGGGCGCGGCATCGACCTGCATCGACACGGTCATCGAATTCGACGCCCCGGTTTCCAGCAGCGTGATCGCCGGGTCATTGGCCAGCGCCGGGATCACCGCAGGATCGACGTTCAGCACAAGATCCACCTGGCCCGAGCCGATCGCCGTCACTGCGGCCACGGGTTCCTGTGCCACGGTGATGCGCAGGCAGGGCGCGGCCGGGGCACCGCCCCAGTAATCGGGATTGGCGGTCAGGATGCGCACCGCGCCGCCCGGTTCGAACTGGCTTTGCATGAAGGGGCCGGTGCCGTTGCCGTTCAGACGAAGCTCTTCGACGGTCGCGCCTTCGGCCACGATATTGGTGTATTTGTTGGCGATCAGGATCGGCAGTTCGACCACCGGTTCGGCCGTGGTGAAGCTGACGGTCAGGTCGTCCACCGCACGGATGCTGCCCGGCGCAAGGAACGACAGGACCGAGGCCGCCCCCGAGGCGGTCTCCGGGTCGATCAACCGCTCGAACGTATGAACCACATCGGCGGCGGTGAAGGCGCTGCCATCGTGGAAGGTCACGCCCTCGCGCAGGGTGAAGGTCCAGGTCAGGCCGTCCTCGCTGATCGACCAGTCGGTCGCTAGCTCGGGCAGGATGTTGAAATCGTCATCCACATCCACCAGCCGGTTGTAGACGGCGAAGATGTGATAGGCGTCGTCGCCCGAATGCATGGCGGCAGGATCCATCGACTGACGCTCGCCCGACCATTCGTATCCCAGCACGTTGACGCAATCCTCCTGCGCCGCGGCCGGCAGGGCCAGCCCGAACGCGGCACCGATCGCCGCAACGCCTGCCCCGATCCTTCTTTTCGCAATCATCGTGACCTCCCCCGGTCGTCGTTGGCCCATGTGGTTTCCGCACCGGACGGACGGCCCCGCAAGACGGCCTGCGGGCCGGCAGGTTCCGCGCCGGTCGTTGCGGAAAATCCCGCAACCCCTTTACGCTATGTCCAATTGCATACAAAATGCAAGAAATATCACGGACCCGTTCCCATGCCCCAAACCGGCCGCCCCCCCTGCCCCGTCACCCGCTTCGAAGCGATCCCGCTGCGCGCGCCCTCTGACACGGGCGACCCGCTTGATACCATTGCCGAGACGATCCTTGTCGTTCTCACCGATGCCGAGGGACGGCAGGGTGTGGGCGAGGCCGATGCCCCCGCTGCGGTCGTGAAGGCCTTTCTCGACATGCCCGCCGAACATCTCTGGAGTCAGGGGTTCCGCGACCTTGTCATCGGCGCCGACCCGATGGACCGCACGGGCCTTTGGTCGCGGCTCTACGAGGCGACGATCTGGTCGGGGCGGCGGGGTCTGGGCATCCATGCCCTGTCGGCGGTGGACGTGGCACTTTGCGATCTGGCGGGCAAGCAGGCAGGCCTGCCGGTCTGGAAGCTGATGGGCGGCGCGCGGCGCGACCACCTTCGGCCCTATTGCACGATCTATCCCGGCCTTCCCGCCCCGGGACGCGGCATCGCCGAACTGATGGCCGAAACCGCCCGGCAGGTCGAGGCGGCCTTCGACGCGGGCTTTCGCGCGATGAAGCTCGAGGTGCTGTTCTACGATGCCGTCACGGACGCCGAACTGGCTGGGCTGATCGCAGACGGGCGGCGGATGCTGGGGGACGGGATCCCGATGATGCTGGATTTCGGCTATCGCTGGCGCAACTGGCGCGATGCGGCGTGGCTCTTGGAGCGGATCGCCGATTGCGATGTCTATTTCGCCGAAGCCACCATGCCGCATGACGATCTGGACGGCCACCGCCGCCTTGCCGCCCGCGCCCCCATGCGCATCTGCGGGGCCGAGATGGCGGCCACCCGCTTCGAGATCCGCGAATGGATCACCACTGGCGGGGTCGATGTGGTCCAGCCCGACATCAGCCGCGCGGGCGGCCTGACCGAGATGGCCCGCATCGCCGACCTCTGCGACCTGCACGGGATCGAGGTGATCCCGCATGGCTGGAAGACCGGCATCCTTGCCCATGCCGGCCTGCAGTTTCAGGCGATCAGCGCGGCTTCGCCCTTTGTCGAATATGTCTCGCCCTTCGTCTGCGCCAGCACGTTGCGCCGCGACCTCGTCTCGCCAGAACCCTGCGTCACCGAGGGCACGATCGCCTTGCCAGATGCCGCGGGCCTTGGCTTCGACCTCGACTGGGAAGTGGTCAACCGCTATCGGACGGATCGACAGGAGGGATCCCCATGACCGAGACCGCCTTTTCCGTCGACACGCTCAGCGTGGCGCTCTTGCCCGAACAGGTGGCCGACCATATCGCCGAGGCGATTGCCGAGGGGCGCATCGCGGGCGGCACCCGGTTGGTCGAGGCGGAACTGGCCCTTGCCCTTGGCGTGACGCGCACCCCCCTGCGCGAGGCGTTCCGCATCCTGCATTCGCAGGGGCTGGTGCAGATCATGCCCCGGCGCGGCACCCGCGTGATCGACTTTGACGAGGCCTGGGCCGAGGATGTGCGCAACCTGCGGCTGGGGGTCGAGAAGGTGTCCTGCGCCCATGCCGCGCGCCGCCTGCGTGACGATCCCGGGGCGCTGGCCCGTTTCGACACGGCAGTCGGGGCGATCCGCGCCGCCCTTGGCCGGGGCGACCTGATGGAAAGCAACATGGCGGATCTGGCGCTGCACACGCTGCTGGCCGATCTGGCCGAAAGCCCCTTGGTCAGCGCGATCTGGCAGGCGATCCGGCGGCATGTGCTCATCCTGTTCTCGATCGACATCTGCCGCATTCCCGACCCGCCCGAGCGGATCATCCGCGATCACCTTGAACTGCGCGAGGCGCTGCTGACACTGGACGGCGCCGCGCTGGACGCGGCCGTGGACCGGCATGTCAGGTGGCAAAGGGCAGACGGCATGGCACAGGGAAACCTGGGATGACGGCTGTCGACTGCGTTGTTGCCGGGCGCGCGCCGCTGGGGGAATGCCCCGTCTGGGACGCGGGCGCAGGCGCGATCTGGTGGATCGACGGGGAACTGGGCACACTCTGGCGCCACCATTCGGCAACCGGAGCGACACAGGACTGGACCCTTGGCCAGAAGATCGGCTCGATCGCGCTTCGGGCGAAAGGCGGGCTGGTCTGTGCGCTCGAGACGGGGTTTCACGTCTTCAGCCCGGAAAGCGGGACGCCCGACCCGATCGACTGCACCGGGGTGGCGGCGGATGGCCTGCCCTTCAACGACGGCAAATGCGATGCGCAGGGCCGGTTCTGGGCCGCAACGATGGATGAACAGGGCGGACGGGGGGTGCTCTGGCGCCTCGATCCGGACCTCACTGCCCATCGCATGGCCGAGGGGTTCGCCATCCCCAACGGGCCGAACTGGATCGACGGGGGCCGCACCTTCGTCATGGCCGACAGTGCGGAGCAGACGATCTGGGCCTGGGATTGCGACCCGGTGACCGGCGCCCTGTCGAACCGCCGGGTCTTTGCCCGGTCCAAGGGCGAGGCCGTCCCCGACGGCAGCGCGCTGGATGCCGAGGGGCATCTGTGGACCGCGCAATGGGATGGCTGGCGGATCGACCGCCTTGCCCCGGACGGCAGCCTGTCCGACACCATCGCCCTGCCTGTCGCGCGGCCGACCTCGGTTGCCTTCGGGGGGCCGGATCTTGCCACGCTCTACATCACAACCGCCGCCTGGGAATATGACGCCGCAGCCCTTGCCGCCCAGCCCCTTGCCGGAAGCCTTCTGTCGGTCCGGGTCACGGTGCCGGGCGCGCCGGTTCCGGCCTTCGCGGGCTGACGGGTCTCAGCATTCCAGCCGCAACCGGAGCGCGGCGCGAACCGGGCGGCCCGGCTCCAGCCGGACAATGCGGTCACCCCGCTCGCGCGCCTGTGCCAGACCGTGACCGGCCGCGGTGGAACAGGGCTCCAGCCCCAGCAGCCGGGCCTTGCCGTTCCACGGGGGCGCAGGGGTGCCGCCCAGCTCGACCCAAAGCCAGAGGCAGTCGAAGACCTCTCCCTCCCATCCCAGGGTCGCGGCCAGCCGGCCATCGTCGCGCGCGACCGTGATTTCGGGCCGGGCCATGTCGGCCAGATAGGCCAGCGCCGCCCTGCCCGCTTGCGGGCGGGACAGGTCGACCGGCCCCCCGTCGCGGCCCGGAAGATGCGGCCAGTCCCCGGTGGCGCCCGGCCGAAGCGGGCTTTCGGGCGGGTCATAGCCGGGATCGGCGCGCAGGCGGGCGGGGCCGGCCTCGATCCGGAACGGGCCGGCCAGCAGGTCGGACCCGAAGGTCACATGCTCGCCCCAGATCGCGGTAACCGGCGCGCGGGCCGTGGCCGTCGTCGTGACGGTCAGGCAGCGCCCCTCAAGCGCGATGTGCCGCCGCATCGTGACGGGAACCGTGGCGAAATGCCGGGTGAGTGTCAGCGACGCCGCGCCCGCCTCGGCCACCCAGGGCACGACCGACCCCTCGCCGTGAAATCCATGCGCGACCCCGTCGATCACGCAAGCCTCGCCCCCATTCGGGAACAGGATCGGCCAGCCGCCGGTGTAATGCGGCAGCCAGTCGGGTTCCGTCATCGGCGCAGCTGCCGGTGGATGGGGGTTCCAGTCCCAAGGGACGGTGCCCAGCACCGACAGCCCCGTCGCCACATCGCGGAAGGACAGGATTGCCCCGCCCATCCCCGGCGCGACCTCGGCCGCAACCCGCCCGTTGGTCAGGCAGACCACTCCGGTCACTTCACCGCCCCCGCCATCAGGCCCCGCACGAACTGCCGCTGAAAGATGATGTAAAGGATGATCATCGGCGCGCTGGCCACCGCCATGCCCGCCATGGTCAGCGGGATCTGGTTGTTGTAGCGCCCCTGAAACACCGCGATCCCCGCCATCAGCGTGCGTTTCGCATCATCCTGCAGAAAGATCACCGCGATCAGAAGATCGTTCCAGACCCAGAGCGCATTGACGATGACCAAGGTCAGCAGTGCGGGCAGCGCAAGCGGCAGGACGATCCGCGTCAGGATCTGGAAATCCCCCGCCCCGTCCAGCACCGCCGCCTCGAACATCTCGGCCGGGATGGTGCGGAAGAAGGTCGTCAGCAGATAGACCGAGAACGGCGTGACAAGGGCCGCATAGATCAGGATCGCGCCGTGATAGCTGCTGATCAGCCCGATCTGCGTGTACAGCACGAAGAGCGGCACCACCATCACCACCGGCGGCACCGCCATCAGCGCGGTGCACAGCGCCAGCAACGTGAGCCGCCCCCGGAACTCCATCCGTGCGATGGCATAGGCGGCAAGTGCGGCGACGGCGGTGGACAGAAGGACGGTGCCCGTGACCAGCAGCGCCGAATTGCCCATCCAGCGAAAGAACTCGGGCGAGCCCAGCACGGCGCGGAAATGCTCCAGCACCGGTTCGCGCGGCAGGCCCACCTTGTTGACCATGTATTCCGACTGCGGCTTGAGCGCGGTGACGATCATGAAGACCGTCGGCGCCAGCGCCACAAGCGCCGCCGCCCCCAGCGCCGCCTGCTTGAACCCGTCGGCGACAAGGGTGCGCGGGTTAGTCATCCTGTCGCCTCCGGACCACGAACAGCAGATAGATCAGGCCCAGCGACACCACGAACAGCATCACCGACACCGCCGCCGCGATGCCGGGCAGGCTTTGCCGGGTCAGCGCGTTGTAGATGTAAAGCTCGATCACCATGGTCGAGGTGCCGGGCCCGCCGCGCCCCCCGCCCAGGATATAGACATAGGCGAAGACCGCCGAGAGCATGGTGATCACGCAGATCACGCTGAAGAACTCGATCACGCCGCGCATCTGCGGGATCAGGATGTGCCAGGCCCGCTGCCACCAGTTGGCGCCCTCGATCCGGGCCGCCTCGACCAGGCTTTCGTCCAGCGACAGAAGGCGGGCCAGGAACAGGATCGTCCCCAGCGCCGCCTCGCGCCAGACGATCAGGCCCATCACCGTCCAGAGCGCGATATCCGGCGATCCGATCCAGTCCAGCGCCATGAAATCAAGGCTGAGCCAGCGCAGCACCTCGTTCACGGGGCCGTTGAACTGGAACATCTGCTTCATCACCACCGCGATGATCGGGATGGCCAGCACGTAGGGCAGAAACAGGACCGCCCGCCACAGCGTCCAGCCCCGCAGCCGCTCATACAGCAGAAGCGCGGTCAGCAGCGACAGCCCGATCAGGATCGGGATCGCCAGCAGAAGCTGCAGGTTGTGGCCGACCGATTCCCAGAACAGCGGCTGGTTCAGCACAAGCCGGTAGTTGCGCCAGCCGATCCATGGCCCGTCCACGCCCCGGATCATCTTGAAGCTGAATTCGAACATCCGCACCAGCGAGGTGCCGAAGACAAAGCCCAGAAGAAGCACCAACGGCGCGACGTAAAGATAGGGTTTCAGGCGGGTCACGCGCTGTCAGGGTCCTTGCATGGGGAAAGGGCCGGGCCAGTGCGCCCGGCCCAGGCGGATCAGACCGACAGGTCCTCGACCCATTCCTGATAAAGCTCGACAAGGTCGGGGTTGAAGTCGCGCCATTCCTGCGCGACGCGGGCGGCCAGATCGCCCGCTTCCTCGCCCGTCATCGAACCTTGCGCCACCTGCTGCCCGGTCGGGATCGCGGCCTGTTCGTAGAACTGCCCCGGCATCAGGTTGGTGACATTGGTGATCTGGTTGTCGGTGTTCCAGCTGCGCCACATGCCCGCCACGGCCTCGTTCTCGATCAGGCTGGCGTCGAACCTGTTCGAGGCCGGCAACCAGCCGGTCAGCCGGTAGAAGGCCTCAAGCCGTTCGGGGCTGTTGAGATATTCGAGGAAGGCCGCCGCCGCCTCGGGCTCGGACGATCCTTCGGCAATGCCAAGGCCCTGCATGTCGACGATGGGCCGCCCCGCCAGCGCGCCCTGCCCGAAGGTGGGCAGGACCATTGCCCCCACCCGGCCGCCGGTCGCGTTGGAATCCTCCAGAAGCCGCGTGCCGATCGACATGCTCATCGCCAGACGCCCGGCCGGAACAAGGTCGATGCCGGGATAAAGCTCGATCGACGAGATCTCGTCGTTGAGGAACCCCAGTTCCCGCAGTTCCTGCAGCCGCGTCCAGTGTTCGTGATAGCGCGGGTCGCGGAAATCCTTGTCGCCGATGAACAGCTCCACCGCCTCGCCCACCGTGTCGATGGTCTGGGCGAAGGCATGGGTCACATACCATTCCGCCCAGTAACCATCCTGCGCCCCGCCCCCGAATGGTGCGATCCCGGCCGATTTCAGCTTGTCGCAGGCATCGAGGAAATCCTCCCAGACCAGCGGCGGCGCATCGGCATCCAGCCCCGCCCGGTCGAACAGGTCCTTGTTGTAAAGGATGAACATCGGCAGCGGATACCAGCCCGTCCGGTAGGTATTGCCCCGGAAATTCGACAGGACCGTCGGGTTGGAATCGCGCAGTATCCCCTCGTCCATCAGCCCGTTCAGCGCCTTCACATAGCCGAACCACACGCTTTCCATGTGGTAGATGCCGTTCCACAGATACTGCAGGTCGGGCGGGCTGCCCGCCGCCGCCGCCGTCTGGAACTGCGAGATCACGACCGAGGTATCCTGCAACATCGACGACACCTGCGCCGCGTCATAACCGGCGATGGACTCCTCGACAAAGGCCTGCAGGCCGGGCAGTTCCTGCTCGCCCCACCACCACATGGTCAGCGACGGGGTCTGCGCCGCAAGGTGGCGCGGCAGGGCACTGGCCGCACCGGCGGCACCCATGCCCAGAAGAACGTCCCTGCGGCGCATCTGCGGCAGAAGGGGAAGGGTCCGTCTCATCTTTCGTCTCCCTGATATGGTCCGCCCCTGCGGGACGTTTCTAGAATGTCGCCGTCAGGCCGCCGTCCACGACAAGGACCTGACCCGTCAGATATTGCGCCCGGTCCGAGGCGAGGAAGAGCACCGATTGCGCCACCTCTTCCGGCAGGCCCGCGCGGCGCAGCGGGATGCGACCCCGCTCGACATACCAGCCCGTGAACTCGGCGCTTTCCGTCTCGTCCACGCCATCGACGACCGACATCGGCGTCTTCATGAAACCCGGCGCCACCGCGTTGACGGCAATGCCATGCGGCCCAAGCTCGACCGCCATCGACCGTGTCAGCGCGATCAGCCCGCCCTTGGCCGCATTGTACGACCCGCACCGCCCCGAGGACACGAACCCCTGCACCGAGGCGACATGCACGATCCGCCCCGCCCCCTGCGCCACCATGACCTGTGCCGCCGCCGCACTGGCCACCTGCTGGGCGGTCAGGTTGATGGCGATGGTGCGGGCCCAGTTGTCGTCGGTTTCCTCCAGGATGGTGAAGGTCGGCGGCTGGATCGCGGCATTGTTGACCAGCACGTCGATCCGGCCAACCCCGGCGATC